>NZ_JBBBNV010000016.1:0-103088 GCF_037137075.1 Paenibacillus sp. y28 | reverse complement strand
AGCTATTGCGAGTTCATAGGCGGTTCTTCCGCACAGATATGAGTTCAAATTACCATAATTCCGGAATTGCGTCAATAATAGAAACAAGCTGAATTTTACCGCATATGTCCCGCGGGATTTCTTTTTGTCCGCTTATCCTGTAGAATAGGTAGAATGACCAAAGTACGGAAAGGAAGAACTAACATCATGCTGCAACCATTTGCACAGCTTGGCCTGCGAGACGAAATCGTCCGGCAGGTTGAAAGCCAGGGAATTACAGAACCGACACCAATACAGCAACAAACGATCCCGCTCGTTCTGGCGGGAGGAGATATTATCGCGGAATCGCAAACCGGGACCGGCAAAACATTTGCTTTTGTGCTGCCGATGCTTGAGCGGATGAAACCGGACGCTACCCATGTCCAAGGACTTGTTTTGACGCCGACACGCGAGCTGGCTATTCAGATCACGGCGGAGCTGAGCAACATCGCGCCCGCACTCGGGATCAACGTACTTGCCGCATACGGCGGACAAGATGTGGAGCGGCAGCTTCGTAAGCTGGAGGGAGCTGTTCATTTTATCGTGGCGACCCCTGGAAGGCTTCTGGATCATTTGCGCCGCGGCTCTGTGCAGCTTGACCGTCTCAGCACACTGGTGCTTGACGAAGCGGATCAAATGCTGCATATGGGCTTTCTGAACGAAGTAGAGGATGTTATCCGCCAGACGCCTTACAAAAAGCAGACGCTCCTTTTCTCGGCGACAATGCCGCAAAAGGTTCGCGACTTGGCCCAGCAGTACATGCGCCAGCCGCAGGAGGTCAAAATCCAGACCAAGCAGGTTACTGTCAGCGATATTGAGCAGGTAGTCGTTCAAACAACGGATCGCGGCAAGCAGGATGCGCTCTGTCAAGCAATTGATGAGTACCGGCCTTACCTGGCCATGGTGTTTTGCCGCACCAAAAGACGGGCCTCTACACTAAATGAAGCGCTGCTGGAGCGCGGCTATGCTTCCGATGAGCTGCACGGCGATTTGTCCCAGGCCAAACGCGAGCAAGTCATGAAACGGTTCCGCGAGGCAAAAATTCAAATTCTGGTCGCTACGGATATCGCGGCGCGCGGTCTGGACGTAGAAGGTGTCACCCATGTGTTCAACTACGACATTCCTCATGACGCCGAAAGCTATATCCACCGCATCGGCAGGACCGGAAGAGCCGGGGAGCGGGGAATTGCCGTCACATTTGCGGCGCCGCGGGATGAATTTTTCCTGGAGCTGATTGAGAAAAAAATCAAGATGCCGCTGAACAAACGAAAACCTGGTCAAAGCGGTCCAGCCGCCAGTGCAGCCAGATCTAAAGCACTTGTCCAGCGGGAGAAAAAGGACAAGGATGTGCTGGCTGTGGAACGGGAGCTGCGCGGAGAAAAACGGCGCGGCGGCGAGGGTGGATCTGGCGGCGGCAGAGGCGGACGCGGCGCCCGGAGCCTCGGCGCAGGAGGAAGAACTGTCCATGCTGGCCGAGGGTCACGCTCGGAACGTGAGCAGGCCTCTGCGGCGGCGCGCGGACAAGGTCGCTCGTCCTGGGAAGCGGCAGCAAGCAAACCTCCGGCACGGACAAGAGACGAATTCGGAGCAAGCCGTAACAGCAGACCTGTGCGTGAAGCAAGCGCGGGTGCGGCGCGCGGTCAAGGTCGCTCGTCCTGGGAAGCTCCGGAAGGCAGAGCTTTGGTGCAGCGGGAAAGAACCAGGGAAACTGCACGCACGCACGGTTCAAGGGAGACTGCTGACGGTACAGGACGCGTTCGGCGCGAAGATACCCGCGGCACAGGCCGTGATCAGCACCGGGGCAGCGGCTCCGGCGGACGCGAACGAACGGGTTCAGCACCTGGCGGTCAGCGACCGCGCGGCGCAGGCGGTGGACGGAGTGGCGGACGTAATACCGGCGGCGGGCGAGGACGCCGCTCCTAATCCTAAAGCGTCGTTCTGCTTCAGCTTCATACCAAACAAGAAGCCCGGTTCCACCATGGTGGGACCGGGCTTCTTGTTTGTGAAATGGGAAAGTCCATACTTCACTTCATACCGGGAAATCGATGATGAAGCGCGAGCTTCCTGTTTACGAAAGACTTGTTAATTTTAGTTGTACCGGTCAAGCAAGGGCTATTTACACCTTCTGAATCGATGTAAGCACACCGTCTTGGAAATAGAAGTATACGTATGGAAGACCATTCCCTTTGCGGTACGACCACTGAGTCAAGCCGCCATACTGATTGACGCTGGATGGCTTGCCCCAAGCGTACACCACCATCGTTTCCGTCATTCCGACCTGGATATTCTGCTTCTTAATGAGGTTGATCACCTCCGAGGACCAGCCTGTACCCGCAAAAGGGTCCTCAGCATAGAACGCGCTCTTCATCGCGTACACGCTTTTGAAGGTGTGAGTAAACTCTCCGTGACTGCTGCTGCTGAACGTTGCGGACAAACCGCTGTAGCCGACCAAGTGAACCTCCTGCATATGATCGTGCTCATCGCCCCAATCATAGCTCAATTTATCCAGCCACAGGGTCGAATATTGCGACCATAAGCTTTCCGCCTCTGTAAAAACACTCAATTCTTCAACGTTTTCGTTAATGCCTTTGTCCAGAAAATAGTCTTTGATCTGCTCGTAGCTGTACGGCTTGTGGTACTTGGCTACGATGTCCTGATGGACCTTCTCCCAGCCCGCGGTGACATCATAATTTCCGCCGTACAGGGAAATCGTGTTGTCTTCTCCCCAAGCAGCTTCAATTCCCATGTAATTCGTCAAGAAGTGAATAGGCACATAGATGACCCAGTCCTTCACAATCAGCGGGTAATCCAGACGAATAAACTCATAATCAAAACCCGTGAAAGTCGGATTCTCGGACTTGTCCTTCGTATTGCTCGCATCAAGAGCGAAGCTGTACAGCACATTGGAATCCGGCTTCGTCAAATAAACATGTGTCGGTGTTTCGATCCGCAGCACGCCGGTGCTTTTGCCGGCAATCGGGGAGATATTCATCTGTCCCAGCACGCCGTAAAACGGCACATACACCGCATCCTTATGCACAATCGGACCGTAATCATACGTAAACTTCTCGCCATTAATATAAATTTGATAGCCTGATGCGTCGTCATCTGCATAAGCTGACGGCACTGCTACCCCGGCCAAGAAAAAGGCCAGCACCAACACCCAAATCAGTCGTTTCCCCATGCTTCCCACCCTTTTTTCATTTCTATTCCAACAAAACTTACCATAATTCGCCAAGGAATTCGATAGCTTTTAGAAAAATAACTATAAATTTGGAATTATTTTTGACAAATTCCTAACAAATCAAAAAAAGACTGCCGTATGGCAGTCCTAGAGCTTCATTTAAGAAAAATAATACCCGTCTCCGCTATCGTAAGGCTATACATGTTAACCGCCGCGATGTGACGCCACCCTGTATGAAGGGAGCAGCACGCATGACAGGATTTATTTCATAGCGACAAAAAAAGCCCGCTCGGTCGCCTTCGTTGGAGCCCGAAACGTAAAATCCCCATAGCTGGCTACCTGACTGAAGCCTGCTGCCGACAATTCACTGCGAATCCATTCCAGCGGGTACGCCCGCTGCTGGTGCGTCTCCTCGAAGCGCTGGAACGAGCCGTCCGCCTGCTGATAAAAAATAGTCAGCGCATGCTCCACCTCGCAGCGTTCCTCATTGAGCTCGCACGTCCAAATATAAGCCATGTCATCCTCATCCAGCACATAAGGCTGATTGGTGTAATATTGCTCGATTTGGCGAGGCGTGTGAACATCAAAGATAAACAGCCCGCCCTCTTCCAGACCCGCGTATACGTGCCGGAACACCTCGCAAACACCCTCTTCTTCGAGCACGTAATTCAGGCAGTCACAGAAGGAATAAATACACGGGACAGGCTCCGCCAGCTCCAGCTCGCGCATATCCTGCTCCTGCCAGATCACATGGCCGCCGGAAGCAAAGGCCCCCTCGCGCTGCCGTTCCTCATAGCGGGCATTGGCGGCTGCCAGCATATTTTCCGATAAATCGACGCCGATGACATTCAAGCCCTGCTCCGCCAGTGGAATAGCCAGTCGGCCGGTCCCGCAGCCCAAATCAACCACTGTCCGGGGCGCCAGCCGGTGCTTGTTCCACACAGCGCTCAAAAAAGCCTGCCATTCCGCATACGGGGCGTCAGCCATTAGCCGGTCATAATGGGATGCAAATTGTCCATACTGCATTGTCGCGCAGCTCTCCTTTCATCAGACAGCCGACGGCTGTGCTCGCAGCAATACCCGATCACTCTCAGGCCAGTACATCGCTGCAATATAATGTACGTCTTTACGGGCAGCACGCCCTGATTTAATATCCGCTCTTAGCAGATAAGCTTCAACCGGTCTAACGCACAGCCGCCTCAAACAGCAAAAAGGAAACCCCCTCCGCGTTCGGGAGGCGAATTTCCTACACATGCTGCCACGTACAGACGAGCTGGCCTGTCATACTCGAATAGCGAATCACTCTGTCCTTGCGAATGATTCCGTTGTTCCGCCTTCTTCGTCCTTCAGATGGGTCCAGCTGCCCTTCTGCTCTATCAGGCCTTCCTTCATCAGCTTGCCAAGCGCACGCTTGAACGCGCTTTTGCTCATTCCGAAGCGCTGCTGAATTAAATCGGCCTGCGTTTCATCCGAATACGGCATCGCCCGGTTCGGGCGATCCTTGAGGAACGCAAGCAGCTTGTCGGCATCCGCATCACGGCTAACATACTGCAGCTGGCGCATGCTTACATTAACGCGCCCGTCCTCCCGGATAAACGAAACACGCACTTCCACCTGCTCGCCGAGACGCAGCAGCCGGGTCCGTTCCTTTTCGTGGATAAGCCCAATTGCCCCGAAGCCGATTACTCCTCCATCGATAACGACAAAGGAGCCCATCTGCAGCGGCTTGTATACACGCGCGGTTTTCCATTCGTTTTTCCAGGATGAAGGCGCCGGGAAGGAACGTTCGATCAGCTCCGCCTCACTTGCCAGTCTGGCCAGCAGACGGCCCTGCTTGTCCCGGGTCATCACCACATACACCTTGTCCCCTAACTCGGGACGCAGCTCGATTTTTTCAGGCAGATCACTAAGCGGAAGCAGGAGTTGACGGCCTAGACCCATCTCCAGAAAACAGCCCAGGCGCGGGTGAATGTCCGCGACTTCCAGTAATCCCAGCTCCCCATACTGGAGAAGAGGGGTTTTCATCGTTGCGGCAAAACGGTCGTCCGTATCGTGAAACAGGAACACCTCGACTGTGTCGCCTACCTTCACAGAACCGGTCATTTCGCTGTAATGCATCAGCACGTCCCGCTCGCCGTCAGTCAAGAAAAATCCGTTCGGCGCAACCTCGCGCGCAACCTGCAGCCGCGCCCTGGTGCCAGCCTCCAATGTCATGCGAATTCCACCACTTTCGCGTCTGACCACAGCCGCTCGATATTGTAATATTCACGATCCTCACGGTGGAATACATGGACAACCACATCACCAAGGTCAACCAGCACCCAGCGGGCGGTATCAAAGCCCTCCGTCCCCTTAACCTGAACGCCGAGCAAATCGGCCTGTTTGCGGATTTCCGTCGCAATCGCCTGCACCTGTACATCCGAGTTCCCGTGGCAAATGACGAAATAGTCCGCCAGCGGAGAAATTCCATGCAGCCCCAGAGCCATTACATTTTGCGCTTTTTTATCATCGGCAGCCTTCACAACCGCCTTCACCAATACGTCTGATTGAATCATCCAATCCCTCCTGAATATGGCGGTCGAAACCGCAATGGTTAAGTAAAGCCAGGTTCTATCTTCCCTATAGAGTTACCCGCGCGACGCCTTCAGCTCATCCAGCAAATGATTGCGCGCCAGTAATGTGAGCGGATATACCTTTTTTCCTTTTTGCAGCAAAAACAAAATGGTGGAATCGAAGCCAGCTACCAAAGCCTGTTCCAGACTCGTCTCGGCCAGCTTGCGGATCAGGTCAACCCCGGGAAAATCGCGCCCAGGCTCCATATAGTCCGCCAGGCAAATGATTTTATCCAGCTGCGTCATCCCGATCCGGCCCGAGGTGTGGTAACGAATCGCAGCCAAAACCGCTGTATCTCCAACGCCGAGCTCATGCTCCGCAATCCATGCCCCCAGCGGCGCGTGAAGCAGCTGCGGATCATAATCCAGCATATCCCCGGCAATCCCGCTCTCAACGGCTGTCCGGATTTGCCGCTCCATAGGCCAAAACTTGCAATAATCATGAAGAAGCGCAGCCAAATCCGCTTTCTCCGTATCCCCGCCGAAACGTTCGGCCAGGACAACAGCGGTTTCCATTACACCGACCGTATGTGTCCAGCGGCGCTCCGGCATCTGCTCCCGTGTCAGGCGCATCAGCTCGTTACGATCCATATAAACCCTTCTCCCTGATTAACGTGTACACCGGCTCAGGCACCATATACCGCACAGAGCGGCCCGAGGCCAGACGACGCCGGATTTCGGTAGAGGACAGCTCCAGTCCAATAAACGGAACGAGCTGAACCCGCCGGCCTATTGCCTCCGGCAGCTCCTCCAGTTCCAGCGGATACCCCGGACGCTGCAGGCCCACAAAGGTAATCAGCTCCGCGAGCCGCTCGATCCGGTTCCAATGAGGCAGAAACTGTACCATATCCGCACCGATGATATAGGAGAATTGTACACCCGGATGCCGCTGAACCAGCTCCTCCATCGTATCCGCTGTATAGGAAGGGCCCTCCCGCTCCAGCTCGATGCCGCAAATCCGGAAGCTGTCATGACCGGCGATTGCCGCTTGCACCAGCGCCAGCCGCTCGTCAGCCGACGCCTTGGGGGCGTTCGGCTTATGGGGCGGAACGCCGGCCGGCATAAACCATACCTCTTCCAGACCGGCTTCCTCCCGCGCCCACTCCGCCGCCAGCAGATGACCGGTGTGAATCGGATCGAACGTGCCGCCCATAATGCCGACCTTCATTCTCCGCTCCCACCCTTCGGCTACGGCAGCACGATTTGTTTGTTGTCGCGCGACTCTTTGTATAAAATAATGGTCCGGCCGATAACCTGCACAATTTCAGCCCGCGCGCCCTCGGCCAATGCCTCCGCCACCTCATGGCGGTCCTCGGCGCAGGTATCCAGAATGGAGACCTTCATAAGCTCCCGGACTTCGATTGCTTCTTCGATGTGACGAATGAGCTGGTCATTTACACCGCCCTTGCCGACTTGAAAAATCGGCTTCAGATGATGCGCTTCAGCCCGTAAAAACCGTTTTTGTTTCCCCGTTAACATTCCATATACCTCTATTCTATTCCTATAATTTCAAAGCTGTTCGCTCAGGCCGCTTTAGGCGCCCGCAAGCGCGGCTTCCACCACTTCTCGCATGGCGGACACCGGAGCAGGGATTCCTGTCCAATATTCAAATGCAAACGCGCCCTGATATATAAACATGCCCAGCCCGGGATGAATGGTTGCTCCTGCTTCCTTCGCTTCCCTCAGCATGCGGGTAAGGAGCGGATTATATACCGTATCGCTGACGACGAGCCCCGGCCGGAACCACGACGTATCGAGCGGAACACCAGCTACATTCGGATGCATGCCCTGACTGGTGAGATTGACCACCAGATCCACCTCATGCTTAATATCGGTTATTTGATCCAATCCCATGCCCGTCGTTTGCGTCAGTCCGGCCAAGTCCGCCGCCAGCGCCTGGGCTTTATCAACGGTCCGGTTGGCAATCCAAATCTGTGCGGGACCTTCTTTAGCAAGCGCGTAGGTTACGCCCCGAGACGCTCCGCCGGCACCGACAATGAGCACCCGCTTGCCGGCAAGCTGAATCCCGGTTTCCTCCTTCAAGGAACGCACATATCCGATTCCGTCCGTATTATAGCCGGTAAGCCGCCCGTTCTCGTTGACAATTGTATTCACGGCGCCGATGACCCGGGCATCCTCATGAATTTCGTCCAAATACTGCATCACTTCCAGCTTATGCGGTATCGTGACATTGACCCCGCGGAAGCCGAGCGCCCGAATCCCTTCTACTGCCGCCCGGAGTGTGCCCGGCGTAATATGAAAAGCGGCATACGCCGCATTGACTCCCGTTTCCTGAAAGGCCCGGTTGAGCATCAGCGGCGATTTGGACTGCCGCACCGGATCGCCGAATACGCCGTAAAGCACCGTCTCCGTGTTGATCGGAACCGAATTTTTCCCCGCCATGATGTAGCTGCCTCCCTATATTAACGATGGGCGTATCGCCACCTTGACACCCTTCGGCACATAAATGTTCAATTCGCACCCTGCGTCGCTATTGACCTTAATCCAGCCAATCCCGGAAATAAGCACATCCTGCTGTCCGCCGCGCGGAATACGTACCGCCTGCTTGGACAGCGGCGGCAGCTTCTCCAGCCCTTCCTTGTCCGGGGGCGACAGCATTTCGCCTTGGTGGTTAGCGTACAGCTCATCCGCCCGCTCCAGCTTCGTCCGGTGAATTCCGAGCGAATTGGCCACATAGCAGGTAAAGGATTGATGCTCCCCGCGCACAAAGTCCATCCGGGCAAGCCCGCCGAAAAACAGCGTCTGTCCGCTGTTCAGCTGATACACCATCGGCTTGATTTCCTTATCCGGCATAATGACGCCCAAATCCTTCTTCTCCACCAGCTCCGTCAGCCGGTGCGTATAAACAAGTCCGGGCGTATCAATAATCGCCTTGCCGTCATCAAGCGGAATCCGCACTACATCAAGGGTCGTGCCGGGATACGGCGACGTCGTAAGCTCGGCGTCCAAATCGCTGTAGTCACGAATGAGCCGGTTAATAAGCGTGGATTTGCCGACATTCGTGGCCCCAACCACCACTACATTTCTGCCGGCCCGATGCCGCTGAATCGATTCAATCACCCGCTCAAAGCCGATGTTTTTCTTGGCGCTGCAAAGCACGATATCGACGGTTTGAAGTCCGTTTTCTTTGGCTTGGCGCTGCACCCAGTTAATAATCCGGTTCGGGTTAATGCTTTTGGGCACCAAATCCACTTTGTTCACGACGAGAATAACCGGGTTATTGCCTACAAACCGGTGCAATCCGCCGATTAAGCTTCCTTCGAAATCGAACAAATCCACAATATTGACGACAAGCGCTTCCTCAGCCGCAATACCGCCCACAATCTTGAGGAAATCGTCCTGATTCAATGTTGTGCCAATGGCTTCATTATAATGTTTAATCCGAAAACAGCGCTGGCAGACAACCGGAGTTCTGGACAGCGCAGCAGCCGGCGTATAGCCCGGTTCTTTCTGGCGCTCGGTTTGCAGCTTCACGCCGCAGCCGGCGCATTGCTTCGGAATCGCATGTTGCGTGTCGGACATAAGTTCCTCCCTGGTTAAATACGTTTCTTGTTGCCGGTCTTCATCAAACGGGTGGCCACCTTTTCAATACGGCGGTTGATTCTTGTAAAAAATCCTTCGTCCGCCATCGCAATCGGGTCCACCATAATCGTATACAGGCCCATACGGTTGCCGCCAAGCACATCGGTCAGCATTTGATCCCCGATTACCACCGTCTGCTTGCTGGTCAGCCCCATCTGCCCCATCGCCTGGCGGAATGCCCGTCCAAACGGCTTGCGCGCGCTATAAATAAACGGAATTCCTATCGGCTCCGAGAACCGCGCCACCCGCAAATGCCTGTTATTGGAAACGATAACAACCTGGAAGCCTTCGGCCTTGAGCCGCTTCAGCCATTCCAGCAGCTCCGGCGTCGCATCCGGGCGCTTGGCTCCGACAAGGGTATTGTCCAAATCCGTAATAATCCCGCGGATTCCCTGCCTCTTGAGCATATCCGTATCAATTTCATAAATGGTACTTACCCGCAGCTGCGGAATCAGCTTGCCTAGCACGCACTGCTCCCCCCGGACATTAGACATATAGCACAAACTATACCATACCTTGGCTTTCTCTTGCAAAAGAAAAACCCCGGCGGACCGGGGGTTGAAGTGCCAAGAAATGGAATACGACAATAATAGCGAACTGCAAGCAATTCCAGAAGCGATTGCTTCAAGCAGACACAGCCGAGAAAACGTTGAAAATAAAGGACGTACCTGTGCACAGACGTACCCGTGCTCATTAATTAGAGAAAAACCAGCAAGCTGTTCATATATTCCGGCACAAACAACCGCCGCACCGCATTCAGCTTCCAGCGCGGCGGGATTTCGCCGAATGACAGCGGTCGACCGACCGCCGTCATGCAGTAAAACACCACGCGCCGGAAGCTGCGCGCCGTGCAGATTTGCCGAGCGTCGTGAACCCGTGCTGCGCTTGTTGTCACCTTAACCTTCAGGCGCCGAGCATCGGACAATCAGCTTCCTCGGGCAAGCCGCCTTGTTGCAAACAAAGCGCCAAGAACAGCCCCCTCAAGCCGAATCACATCTCAAGATTGGCCGTGCCCGGACTATGAGCAGACCCATGGCCTGCAGCATGCCCGCCCTTGCGGCTGGCGCGCTGATCACGCCACTGGGCAAGCTTCGCATAGAGCGACGGAACAACGATAAGTGTAAGCACAGTCGAATAAATCAGGCCGAAAATAATCGTAACCGCCATCGGCCGCCACAGGCTCCCGCCCATAATAGCCATCGGCGTCAAGCCGGACACCGCTGTCGCCGAGGTGAGCAAAATCGGCCTGAGCCTTGCCCGTCCCGCCTGGGCGATCGCTTCATGCAGCGGCAAGCCGTGCTCGCGGGCCTGTTCGATAAATTCGACAAGCACAATACCGTTGCGGACCACGATGCCCGCCAGACTGACCATGCCCATCAAGGCCATAAATCCGATTGGCGCCCCTGTCACGTATAGGCCAATCAAGGCGCCGCCTGCCGCCAAATACACCGTCGACAGCACCAGAATCGGAATCGATAACGAATAAAACTGCATCGCAATAATGGTATAGATGAGCAGCATGACGATAATCGACAGCTGGCCGATTGCAATAAACGCGTCGTTGCGTTCTTCGTTTTCTCCGCCAAACTCCATCGTATAGCCTGCCGGAAGCTGCCAGCCCGATACTTGCTGATTCAGCTCCTTCACAATGTCATCCGGCAGCCGGTCCTCCGTGTAACTGCGTACCGTAACCGTACGCATCAAATTGCGGTGCGAGATGGAATTAATCATCCGGTTCGGCTCCAGTGTCGCAAATTCGCTAAGCGGATACAGCTTGCCCGTCTGCGACGGAACAGTGAGCCGGTCCAGCGCCTGCTGCATCATATCGCTTTCCGATACACTGTACAGAGTGACATCAATTAATTTATCGTCCAGCTGGAATTCACTGGCGGTCACACCCTCTGTCGCAAGCCTGACAGTAGCGGACAAGTCACTCTCCAGCACGCCGTAATAGTTCGCTTTATCGCGATCCAGCTCCAAATCCACGGTATACATGTCGATACCGATATCATCGGTTACGTTGACCGCGCCCGGAATTGCCGACAAAGTTCCCTGCAGCTGCTCGGACAGCTCCCGCAGCACCGTTAGATCCGGCCCCGAGATCCGGATTGCAATCGGCGCCCCGACCGGAGGTCCCTGCTCCAGCTCACGCGGATTAATTTCCAGATCCGGGTACATCGCCTGCAGCTGCTGTCTCCACGGCTTCACCAGCTCGCCGGAGCGGACCTGCTTTTTATCGATATGCACGAACACTTGCCCTGTCCGAATGCCGGTCGTTTCGTTCTCTGTGTAATAAAATTTCGGCGCAGTCCGTCCTGCATAGGCCGATACGGATTTGACTCCGGGCTGATCCCGGACCCAAGCGGCAATGCTCAGCACGGCATCGTCCGTCTCCGCGAACGTGCTCCCTACCGGTGTCTTCACATCAATGAGGAATTCCTCCCGATCCGCCGTCGGGAAATATTGAACCCCGAGCAGCGGAAGCAGGCCAAAGCTGCTTGTGCCGATAACCAGAGAGATAATTCCGGTCAAAATCGGCCTAGCCAAAAACTTGTGAATTTGGCGCTCGTAGAAAATGGCCAAGCGCTCCAGCGGCTTGCCCAGAAACCCGGGCGATTTGTGCTCAGTGACGGCCTCCTGATGCGCTGCATCCGGCTTCGCTCCCGTTGCTCCCCCTTCGGCTTGGCCTCCATTCCCCGATAAGACTGTCCCGCCTGATTTGGCTGCTGCCGGATGATTGTTCCGCCTTGCCAGCTTCCGGTTGCCGATCCATTCGCGGAAAATCGGAATCACCGTCAAGGACATAATCATCGAGGAAAACAGCGTCAAGCTGATCACAATCGGAATCGGACGAATAAAATCGCCAATGTTCCCTTTCAGGAAAAACAATGGGAAAAATGCAGCGGCCGTAGCAATTGTCGCCGTCGTAATCGAAATCGCCACATCACGGCTGCCCTGCAGCGCAGCTACCGTCGGCGTATCGCCCAGCTGCTGCCTTCGTTCAATGTTATCGTTGACGACAATGGCGTCGTCCACCAAGATCCCCAGTACAATAACGAGCGAAACGACCGTGATTTGGTTCAAATCGATACCTAACGCATCGACCGGAATAAACCCGATTGCAATCGAGACCGGGATCGCCAAGGAAACAATAAGCGCCGTTCCCAGATTAAGGCCAAGCGAACACACGATAACAACCGCAATCATACCGATTAATAATTCACGGCTTAATTCAGAGAACAGCTCTTTCACACTTTCCCGCTGGGAAAACATGGATTCCATATGGATATCAGGCGACAGCTGCGCTTGGAGCTGGTTCACTTCAACATCGATACGCTCCTGCAGGCTCGGCACATCTTGGCCCTTCTCCGCATTAATGACAATATCAACGGCAGGCTTGCCTTCAAAATAGACGTGCTGCTCCTGCTTCTTCTCGCTCAGCTTCACGCCCGCAACGTCCTTCAGCTTGACAGACTCCCCGGTTCCGGGCGTCCGGTAGATGATCGTTTCGGAAATGTCCTCCGCCGAGCCCCATTCCCCTGTCAGCTGCAGGTACACACTCCGCCGGTCCTCGTTAATGTTGCCGATTGGCGTGCGGTTGTGGGCGGCCTGCAGAGCCTGCATCACCGTTCCCCACGGCAGCTGGTACTGCTCCAGCTTATCCATTTGCAGCGTGACCCGGATCTCCTGCTCCGGCAGCCCTACCACTTCTACATTGCTGACCCCGGAAACGTTGCGAAGCTGGTTTTTCCACTGCTCCGAAACGGGCCGAAGCGATTCCAAATCATCCGCGCTGTCCACCACCAGGTGTATAATTTGCGCCGCGATTCTGGCCAAATCGTCATTGACCTCCGGCTGATGCGCCTCTGCAGGCAGATCAGCCTGCGCCAATTGCACCTTCTGACGAAGCTTATCCCAGGACGCCTCGTTATCAACACCGGGCTCCAGCTCCACCGTAATAATCGAAACATTCGCCGCCGAGGTGGAACTGAGGACGGAGATGTGGTTCATTTCCTTGATTTTCTCCTCCAGCGGCTTCGTTACCAGCTGTTCAACCTTTTCCGGCGATGCGCCGGGATAAATCGTCTGGACAATCGCGGTCGTAACCGCGATTTCCGGATTTTCACGCTGTTTCAGCATCAAAAAACTGAAGGAGCCCACCAGGACGGCCATCAGGAAGAAGAGCAGCGTAATTTTGCGGTAACGCAGTAATCTGGCAATCACACCCTCACCCCCATTTAATCAGTCATCTCGACGCTGTTCTGGCAACCGGCTGCTCCCAGCCGCGCGGCTTCCTCCCCGACAAGGAGCCAAAGAAGCATATCCGTCAGCACCTCCGCCAGCCCGGGTATAACCGTATCCTTCGCTCCCCGCTCGATAAACCATTGGAAGGCGACCTCCTGGAACATCCCCATCACAGCGAAGGTAGCAACCTCCATCTGTTCCTCCGAATAACCCGGCGCATAGCCGAAACGGCGAAGCTCCGCGCTAATCAAGCTGGACAACCGTTTATGAAACAGGTTGCAGACGTTGTCGACCTTCTCCGAATTGATGCCGTGCATATGCATCATCGTGTGGAGGCCTTTATTCTGATAAAAATTAAGCAGCAGCTCTGTAAATATTCCATACAGATGCTCCCGCACGATTTTCGGGGAGCACGCCGTTTCAGGCAGGCCGCGAAGACGTTCGAAGACACCGTTCATTTCTTCAAAATTGGTATCGACGATAGCTTGAAACAGCTCTTCTTTATTTTTGAAATATAAGTAAAACGTCCCCTGCGCAACCCCGGCTTCCTTCACAATGTCAGATACCTTGGCGACATGAAGCCCCTTCTCGGCAAAAATCTTCTGCGCTGCGTTCATAATTTTATCTCGCGTTTCATAATCCGGCATTGATTCATCCCTCCATACTTGCCTTGGCCCAGCCGCTATTAGGCGAAGGAGCCGCATATATTCACCTTGGCCTCGGCTCAGACTTCATGTACAGCCCGTCAGCGCCAAAGCTGATTTTCTATGCATCTTGTGCTTTTAGAATGCTTAGTCCCGCACGAATCCTACTGCTGCGCCTTCACCTGCTCGCCGTCCTTCAGCTGGCTTTGGCCGACGACAATCAGCTTCTCCCCGCTTTTCAAGCCGTCTGTAATTTCAAACCGGTTATCCTTCGTACGCCCGATAGTGACCTTGCGCTTCTCGGCCTGGTCGCCGGACAGCACGAAGACGTAGGCTTCCCCGTTCTCTCGAATGACACTGGCGGACGGAACCGCAACCGTCTGCTGATCATTTGCGCTTGTGAGGTTCAGCTGTACCCGTCCGCCAGGCAGAAGAGAACCGCCCTTGTTGTCGGCCTCCAGCTCCAGTGAGAAGGTTTTGGTCGTGGTGTTCGCAACCCGGGACAGATACGTAATGCGGGCGGTATGCGTCTCATTGCTTCCGCTCACAGTAAACGGCAGCTCGCTTTTACCCTGTACCGCCTTGTAAGCCGCATCCGTCAGCTCCGCCTTCAGCTTGACCTTCTCCTGCTTTTGCAGCACTCCGATTTTGGTTCCCCTGGACAGGGTCATGCCCTCTTCGGCAATCATCTCCGTAAGCAGGCCATCGGCCGGTGCTTTTACCGTGAAGTTCTCCAGGGCCTTATCGGCGTCCGCAGCAGCGATTTGACTTGCCTTCAGCTGCAGCTCCAGCGCCGAAACACTGTTCGTGGTGTCCAGCGTTTCCTTCTTGCGCTTCAACGTGTCGATGTCGATACGGGCCGCCTTGAGGTTCGTCTCCGCCGTCTCCAGCTGCCGCTCGGTAGCCTCCCCCACATCGTAATCGTTGCGCAGCTTGTCATATTCCTTCTGCGCTTCCATCAGAGCATCCTGCGCCTTGGTCAAGCTGCCGGACAGCTCGTTCTGGCTGTCGGCGAGATCCTTTTTGGCCTTGGACAGCTGCTCTTCGGCACTTTGAAGGCTGTAGCTCGCCTTCTCGACCTGCCGCTGCACATCCACGCTGTCCAGTACAGCGATAACATCCCCTTCGCGGACCAAATCTCCTTTTTTCCGCACGACCTGCAGCACATCCCCATCAGTCTTCAGCACAACATCCAGCTGCAAGGACGGTAATATATCAGCCACTTGGGTAGCGGCGCTTTCCCAAGAAGCGGTGCCTACCTCCGTAGTCTTCACAACCTTAAGCAGCTGCTCCTGCGCGGCTGCCGGCGCCGTTCCTTGCGCGGCACACCCGGTAAGCGCCAGGGCGGAAGCCGTTAGCAGTGCCCCGAACAGCTTCATCTTGCCGCTTGTTGACAGCTTGCGGTATGGATTAGACATCGTTTCACTCTCCCTCACATCAGTACATGGTTATCTTGTCATCTTTATGCCTCACAACATGACTGACGTGTCAGTCATAAATAAGATAACAAAAAACCGGCTGCAATTGCAACCCGTTTTTGTTGTATAAAAAGATTTTTTTCATTCACCGCTGACTACATTTGCTCGCGCAGCTTCTGGACCGTTCGAATGGCCTGCTCCGCTTCCTCGCTTGTCAGCTGCACCGGACTGTACTTCGCCTTCTCGAACAATTCGAGCAGCTGCTCCAAATCGCCGCGCAGGCCACCGCTGCGTTCCAGCCAGCCGGCCGCGGTTTCGCGAATCGTCTCGTGATCGCTGCGGCCAAACCCTTTGCGCCTTGCAAATTTAATAAGACGGTTGAATTCGGCAATCACCCGTTCATTGGTCCCGTCAGGCATTCTCCCCGGCAGTCTGAGTTTGAAGCCCAAGCGATCTGCCGCTTGAAGCAAACGCTTAATCCACGGCCGGTTGTAAAGCTGCTTACGGTAGCGCCATACCGCAGCGGCAAGCAATGCCATGCTGCCCAGCACCGCGCTGACGGTTACCCAGCCGGTATGCACAGTTGAACCAGCCGCGGTTTCCGGTTCAGCCGCCGTCTCCGCCGATACCTCCGGCAATGGCACCGGCTCGCCCTCAGGGGTCACCAGCGGGAGTGTGAACCCGCTTGTCGGCTCGAACGGAATCCAGCCGTATCCAGGGAAATAGACCTCAACCCAGGAATGCGCATCCGCATTGCGCACCGTGAACAAGCCGCCCGCAGTCGAATGAAGCCATTCAGCAGGTTCGATTCCTGAAGCTTCATAATCATCCGCTGGAGTCGTGCCCGGCGCATAGCCCTTTACCCAACGGGCCGGAAAGCCGAGCGATCGCACCATGACGACCATGGCTGTCGAATAGTAGTCACAATAGCCTTCCTTGATATCAAACAAAAACCGGTCCACGAAGTCTCTGCTGCGCCCTTTGCTGACATCCGGCTTGTTCGTGTAGTTGTAATTAAGCACCAGATGCTTCTCCAGCAGCTTGACCTTATCATACATGGTCTCCCCCGGTCCGGAGACGTCCAGCGCCAGCTGCCGCACACGCTGTGGCAAATTCGCAGGCAGCTGCAAATAATCCTCCCACTGTGCCGGGTTCAATGAGACGGTGCTTACCTCCCGCAGGCCGGCCTCATCCAGCACCGGAATCTGGGATACCAGCTCATAGGTTTCCGGGTACGCCTGGCTGCCGCTTATCCGCAATTCGCCCAGACGGGGGGTCCAGGATAGTCCGGACAGCCGCCCTGCAGCCGAGCTGCCGCTTCTGGTCACGGAAGAGACCGGGTAGGCCCCGAACAGGACGGGATAGCTTTGGTCCGGCTGCAGCATCGTAACCGTTTGTTTGACCTCTACGGCTTTCAGCTTGGAGCGGTCAATGCGGGAATCGGCGGCCAGTACGCCGCCGGCTGTTACCGGCGTCAGCTCGGCACGGTTGTCCGCCTCGCTTGCTTCCCACCCGCGTCCCGTATACAGCGATCTCGTCTCGCCCCGCCAATAGCTGCGGTAGTTCGAATCGACATTCATCACCGGCGCATAGTCGAAATCAAACGAGCCGCCCAAGGAGCCGTCGCTGCGGCTGTATCCCGAAGAAGAAACCCGCAATTCTCCGGCAACGATCGGCTCGCTTACCTTGCCGCCCGTCGTAAACGTCTCGCCCCGGTAATTTTTCCATAAGGTATACGGGTCCGGCACCATAGGACGAATATCCGGGGCCAGCGTCCCCAGCAGCATCGTCAGGCCGATAATCGTAACTATCGGGCCTGCGAGCATAATCGGATATTCGGACAAATACACCCAGCTGTCCGGGCTGCGCCGCTTCAATTCCCCGAGATGCTGAAGGATGAGAAGAAACAAGCCGGAGAACAAAACGATGGCTACCTCATCCCACAAGACTAGCAGGCTGAAGGAATCCCTTACGGCAAATCCGAATACCGTCACCAATATAAGCGTATAAATGCGCATTTTGGACTGGACGCTCCAAAGAGCGAACAAGATCAGCAGCCATGCCCCGCCTGAGAACCAAATCCAGGGAAACAGCTTAACGACGCCATATAAGCCCGCCTGCCGCAGCGGTCCCTCAAAATAAGAAACATCGTAATCCGCATACTGCGTCGTGATGCCGATAACAACGGCCAGCTGCAGCCCCAGCCTCAGCCAGGCAGGCGCCTTCCGGGTGAACAGCTGCAGCACAATGACCGACCAAAGCGTAATTCGCAGCATTTCATCGGTTTCAGGCAACAAGAATGCCTCGGCCTGAATCCAGCTCAAGTATTGAGATAAAAACAACCCGGTCAGCAAAACCGTAAGCTTCTGCGGCCAATCGGCCAGTAACTGGAGAAGCAGCTGCAATAGACGTGATTCTTTCAACCGCTTCGCCCCCTTAGCACGCCAGGAAGATCCTGCAGCCTTTGAACGGCATAGCCGGTATGTCCTTGCCGGTTCAGCTCCGCTCTCCACCGGGCTTCTCCGGCCGTCTCCGCTCCGCCTTCTGTCTGCTGCCCTGCGGCTTGCGTCCACAAATGACAGGCATTTATTTGCCGGTAATAGAGCCAGTTAAACGCTTGAAGCAACGGCTGTCCTTGGCGCGGACTTACGACGATCAGAAAGCTGCCCGGCGTGAAAAAACGCAGCTGCTCCTCCTTCATGACCTCCAGAAGACCAAACTTCCCGTCCGGCTCGGCCTCGGTCAGATGGTGCAGCACCTCATTCAGCATTCCCTTGCCGCGTCTGGCTTCCATGGAAAACACCTGGTTTCCCGCAGACAGCAGCCCGATATTCCAATCCTTTTGCGCGGCGAACTCGAACAACGAAGCGGCTACGCTGACGGCCAGCTCATATTGCTCTCTGGACGAATAGGCCTTTTCATCCCGGTCCAGCACCACGATAGTTCGCGGCAGCGACTCCTTTTCAAACTCCTTGGATTTCCATGTGCCTGTTTTGGCCGTTGCATTCCAGTGCACCCGGGACAGACGATCGCCGTAAATATATTCCCGCACCCCATTTATTTGGGTTGTCTCCCGGTGTGTTGTGGCCATGGAGGAATGATGCCGGCTCCCATGAGCATGACGCTGCAGCTGAGGCCATTCCCGGATAGCGATGCGCTGCGGCTGCACCCGGAACGGGCTGTCCAAGACCAGCTCCCCCTTGTGCTCGAACAGGCCGAACACATCCTCTGTCACGCATTCCGCCCGGTCAAAATAATACATCCCCCGCAGAAGCGGCGGCGTCTCGTAGCTAATCTGCCCGCGCCGCCGCCAATCCGGAACCAAAGAGGTATGAAAGAGGACTTCGCCGCCGCCCTGCCTGACCAGCCGATCCTTGACAAACACATACGGAATCGGCCAAAATCCCGGGATCGTAATTTCCAGCTGCACCGTGACATGATCGCCGGCTTGAATGCTCTGAACCTGACCGCCCTGCGAATCCTGCAGGCCGCGGGTTCCCGACGTCCGGGAAATCCCGCTCCAGCGGCCAAGCAGCAAATAGGCACACAATATGCTGACGACCGTAAACACCAGCGCGGCCAGCTTGCCGCCCTGGAACAACAAAAATAAGGTGCTCGCTACAAAGCACACAAGGACCGCCCAGAAGCGGACGGTTTGGCGCGGACGCTGTTCTCTGACGATGCGAACTCCGCTAATCATCGCTTATTTCTCCAACCGCACGGGAACCCGGATTTGGCTGAATACAGACTGCAGCACCGATTCCACGCTGTTACCCGCCATCCGTGCTTCCGAGGTCAGCACCATGCGGTGGGCCAGGACCGGCGCCGCCAGCGTTTTGATATCATCGGGAATCACATAATTGCGGTGGTGCAAATAAGCATAGCCCTGGGCGGCATGGGTAAGCGAAAGCGCCGCGCGGGGACTGGCGCCTAAATAAATGGCGTTGTGATTGCGGGTCGCCCCCACGACATCCACGATATATTCAGCGACCGAATCGTCCAAATACACCTCTCTGACGCGAGATTGCAGAGCGGCAATGGCTTCTACATCCGCAACCGCTTTCAATCTATCCAGCGGCTGCTGCCTGGTCTGGGACAAAATCATTTGCTTCTCGGTCATGCGGTCCGGATAGCCGAGACTCAGCTTCAGCATGAAGCGGTCCAGCTGGGCCTCCGGCAGTACATATGTACCCTCGAAATCTATCGGATTTTGCGTAGCGAGAAGCAGAAAAGGCACCGGCAGCGGATATAGCTCCCCGTCCGCCGTAACATGGCGCTCCTCCATCGCCTCCAGCAAGGCAGCCTGTGTTTTGGTCGTAGCCCGGTTAATTTCATCGGCAAGCAGGATGTTGGCCATGACCGGGCCGGGCCGGAATAAAAACGTCTCTTCCTTCGGATGATAAATCGAAACCCCGGTAATATCGGTAGGCAGCAGATCAGGATTACATTGAATCCGGCGGAATACGCCCTGGATTGATTTGGCAAGTGATTTAACTAACACTGTTTTTCCCGTACCGGGCACATCCTCAAGCAGAACATGTCCTCCGGCGAGCAGTGCGGTAAGCAGCAGCGTAATTTCGTAACTTTTTCCAAAAATGCATGATTCCAAGTTTGTTCTCAGCTCATTCAGCAACCGAATGTCTTCGTTCATTCCCGCTTCCATTTGCGCCGCTCCTCCTCAGGTACAATAATGTTGCCATTCTACCCTTATACTACCGTATCGGAAGGAGCGAACACAAACGATAAAACGCTGAATTTGTTTGTAAAATTGTCCAGATCCTTCAGCCCCTGGGCTTGCAGAACAACGCCGCAATGAAGGAAAAAATAATCGCAGCCGATATCCCGGCGCTGGTAACCTGGAATATTCCGGTAATGACGCCAATCCAGCCGTGTTCGTTCAGCTCCTTAATGGCCCCGTGGACCAGAGAGTTTCCGAAGCTTGTAATTGGCACACTGGCGCCCGCTCCGGCGAACTTGACCAGCGGATCATAAATGCCGAGACCGTCCAAAATCGCTCCGCTCACAACCAAAATGCTCATCGTATGAGCCGGTGTTTTCTTAAATACATCCATCAAAATCTGGCCGATAACACAAATCGCCCCGCCAACTACAAATGCCCACAAATACTGCATTCAGTTCACCCCATTCTCAATTGCTACAGCATGAGCAATACTGGGAATGCTCTCCCCCTGCTGGAACGATATCGGCGACATCAGCGCCCCGGTGGCGACAACGAGAATCCGGCGGAGCTCTCCGGCGCGCATCAGCTTGATCAGGTGGCCATAGGTAACGACAGCCGAGCAGGCACAGCCGCTGCCGCCGGCTTGAACAAGCTGCTTTTGCTTTTCCATATCAAAAATCATTAGCCCGCAGTCGTTATATTCCGTCTGTGAGATATCGACCTCTTTTTGCTTCAACAGGTCCAGATTAATGGCGTATCCGACCGAAGCCAGATCCCCCGTCACGATTAAATCATAATAGCCCGGCTCGCGCTGCGTGTCCTTGAAGTGCATGGCGATCGTGTCCGCGGCCGCCGGCGCCATCGCCGCTCCCATATTAAAGGGGTCCTTAATGCCCATATCCACGACCTTGCCGATCGTTGCAGCCGTAATGACAGGTCCTTCCCCGGTTGCCGATACAATGGCCGCCCCGGCGCCGGTCACTGTATATTGGGCTGTCGGCGGCTTCTGGGAGCCGTATTCCGTCGGATAACGGAACTGCTTCTCAGCAGTGCAGTTGTGGCTGCACGTGCCGGCCATCACATGATGGGCCCCGCCGCTGTCCACAATCATGGATGCCAGCGCCAGGCTTTCCATGGACGTAGAGCAGGCCCCGAATACACCAATGTACGGGATCGAGAGCTTCCTTACGGCAAAGCTGTTGCTTATAATTTGATTCAGCAAATCGCCGCCGATATAAAACTGGATTTGCTCCTTTTGCAAGCCGGAGCGCTTCAACACCAGCTGCGCCGCCTGCTCCATCATGAGCTTCTCGGCCTTCTCCCAGCTGTCCTGATCCAGCATTAAGTCGGGATGCACCACATCGAAGCGGTCCTTTAGCGGACCTTGACCTTCATCCGGGCCTACAATCGTTGCTTCCGCCGTCAGCACAGGCTTGTTCCGGAACAACCACGTTTGTTTTCCCTGCAGCATCAGTGTATCCCTCCCGTACCAAAAATAGCGATAATCAGCCCGATGACAAAGGCGGCAACGACCCCGAATACAATGACGGAGCCGGCCAGCTTGAACATATTGGCACCAACACCGAGCACATACCCCTCGCTGCGGTGCTCCAGGGCAGCCGAGCACATGGAATTGGCGAAGCCGGTAACCGGCACTGCGGTTCCCGCTCCGGCCCATTGAGCCATTTTGTCATATACCCCCAAGCAGGTCAGCACCACCGAGATAAAAATCAGCACAGCCACTGTCGGGGCCGCTGCCGTTTCCTTCGTGAAGCCGAACCAGCGGATAAAGCCTTCGCTAATCGCCTGTCCGATAACACAGATGATGCCTCCCACCACAAAAGCCTTCACGCAGTTGGAAACCACCGGCCGCCGCGGCTCCTTCGTTTTTGCGAGCTGCTGATACGCCTGCTGCGCCGGGGTCGTCATTTTATCTTTATTAGGCAATGTGACTTCCTCCTCTGCTAAAGCTGTGCTTTCATTTTCTCCAAAATAAAAACAGCCTATCCGCACGCAGCGGATGGCTGTTCACAGCCCGGTTCCCCGGATTTCCATAAACTATACGATGATGCCGCCGAGCAGAATGAGCAGCAGCGCAAGCAGCACGAACAACACAAGGATGAGCACCAGACCCGCTTGAACCCGCATGGAACAAACTCCCATCTGCAATAGAGTATCTGGTCTCATCGTATGCAGGCGTTTGCCCTGCGGTGACTGATTTCCCCCTGTGCGCCTGCGGCTAGCTCCAGACGACCTTCGTGCCTGATGTCCGGCTGGCATAAGCAAGCTCGACCACCCGGATCAGGTCGCGGGCTTCCTCGGCCTTCACAGCCTGCTCCGTTCCATGCACAATGACGTCATATACATTTTGATAAAAATGCTCGTAGCCGCCGGTCACTGTCGCGACCTTGCCTTGAAAGCCAAGCCCCTCCTTCTCCGTATGCAGCATGCCCCAGCCTGCTTCCGGTTCAAGAGCCCAGCCCGGCGACAGCGGGGTCAGACCTTGCTTCAGCATTTCCTCCTGCGGGTCAATGCCATACTTGATATACGAGCCCAGCGTGCCGTGAAGCGTAAAACGCGGTGCCTGAATCCGGGCCAGGCGTGAGGATTTTAACGACACCTTCACATGCTCATACCCCAGCGTCACATCAAAATAATCGACTGCCTGTCCCCCGTCACGCAAGGATCGGAGATCGCCCGTAACGGTCTGAGGCCGTCCGAACAAGCACAATGCCTGATCGATGAGATGAGCCCCCAGATCATACAGCAGCCCGGTTCCCGGTGCATCCAGCTCCTTCCACGGCGAGCTTTGGAGCTGCGGCGTATAGCGGTCCCAGCGGGCCTCGTACTCCACCAGGCGGCCGATTATGCCCTGCTCCAGAATACGGCGCACGGTCAGAAAGTCTCCGTCCCAGCGCCGGTTTTGATATGGAAACAGATGCAATCCCTTTTCCCTGGCAAGGGCAATCAGCTCACCCGCTTCCTCGGTTGTGGTGGTAAACGGCTTCTCTACGACCACATGCTTCCCGGCCAGCAGCGCTGCTTTCGCCGCCTCGTAGTGATATGTGCTCGGCGTGGCTACAACGACGACCTCGATTTCCGGAGCGACCAGCAGCTCCTCAATGGACGTGACGACCTCCACATCAGGGTACAGCTCCTGACTCGATTTGCCGCGGCGTTCCACTACCTTAGCCAGCTTCAGGCCCGGCACCGCGGTAATCATCGGGGCATGAAACACTTTGCCGCCCAGACCGAAGCCGATTAAGCCTACCTTCAGTATTCTTTCCAATTCCCGTTCCCCCGTTTCTCCGCCATAGCGCGGCATTCTAGCCTACCTTCGATTCTACTTTGTGTTCTTCCTCACTTCGTTCTCTGCTTCCCCCGTGTTCGCGGGCATTCTGCTCCTCATCCATCATATCATAGTGCGGCCGGTTTGGCGGCTTCCTTACACAATTCCCTATGACTGCCGCATACAAACGCCAGCCGCATGTCCTGCGCTATCCCAGCCAATAAAAATGCTGGCCGTCGCCCCGCTCCGGCTCCTCGGCCAAACCCGGCGGGATCAGCCCGCCTAGCGCCGCAGGGGCCAGCAGCGGTTCCTGCTGACCGTACGCCGGGGACAAAGAACGTGTAATATGAATCTGCGCGCCGCGCGGCACAAGGGGGTACAGACTGCGCATATCGGTGTTCAGGAGCCGTACGCAGCCTAGGGAAGCATTGACGCCGATGGAGGATTCATCCGCCGTTCCATGAACGGCATAGCTCCCGAAGCCCAGAGCCGCCGCTCCATAGCTTCCCTGCTGACGGCCCTGCGGCTTTCGGACCCGCGTATCGACGGAGAATCGTCCTTCCGGCGTACCGTCCTGCTCGCCAAGCCCTACAGGCATCCGGGCCACAATTACGCCGCCGCTTTCCAGCAGCAGCACATGCTCCGCTTTGCCGATGATCAGCTCTACAGGCGCAAAGCCGATTTCTTGCTCCAGCTTCACGTTCGGGATAAACATCGTTTCCGGGGTCGTACGCTCCGGACGGTACACCCAGCCGCCGCGTCCGTCCCATTGACCGGAAACCTCCAGGCTTCCCGTCAGCGGCTCCCGGGGAAGAAAGCTCAAATAATTGTCCGGGTACGGCCGCACCAGATCTTCAATACGAGCCGGAGGCCTGCCATAATCGGCCATATACTGGGCAAGCGCAGTACGCACCGAGTTCACCGCATAAACAAGCAGGCGGCGCCCGCCGGCACCGCCTCCTTCCTCTTCCCCCAGGCTGATGACCTGACTGCGATCCAGAAAACGGATGTTTACCGCCTTGTCCACCGCCGGAAAATAGTTGACGACGACGAAGGCCAGATCCTTCCACTTCTCGCCGTTCATCGGCTGGGCCTTGTGCAGCAGGCTTTTATCCTGTGTCCGAAGCCCGTAAATCATCAGCTTCCTGTCCGGATAGCCTGCGCTCAGATCAAGCGCCTTCTGGTGAAGCGTTTTTTCGATCTGCGCTTTGTCTTCGCCTTCCTCGAAATAGATAACATAAGGCAGCTCCGTCGTTTCATACACGACGTTCCGCCCGACCTCGCTCAGGCCCGCCTTGCTGACGACCGTCCGGTTGAAATGGGGGGATTGAAGCAGATACACAATCAGTACAGCAAACACAGCCAGCATAAGAATAAAAGGCACCATTTGGCGGCCGGACAGCTGCCTGCGCGCGCTTTCATCTGCGGCGGCTGCAGAGCGGGAGGCGCGCTTGGAGGCCGCATAGCGCTCGAGAGAGACCGGCTGAACCGGCTGCGGCTGCATACGTATTAATTCTTTACGGGCCATGTAATTAAACGGTGACGGATGCTTGGCCGCCTCTTGAAAATGAATCGCCGCCTTTTGCTTATTGCCCTGCTGCAGCAGCTTCTCGCCAACCCGGTAATGCGCTTCGGGAGAATGGGGATCTACAAAGCGAATCACTTTCTCATAATACTGGGGGTCACTGGGGTGAATGTAGAGATTGCTTTTTACACGGTTCAGTTTTGATTTTAAATAGTGAGAACGGCGCCAATTCGTCCCGTCCAATCTGCGTCCCTCCTTTGAATACAGCTCGTCTTAGATACGTTGTGTAGCTTATTATATTAGATGATACATTTAGTATCAACAATAAAGTTGCTGGCCCGATTTATGTTAAAATAGCTTCAATTCCATTGAGAGGCAGGGACTTTTATTATGGCTGCACAACCCACTGGCCCGAGTCAAAATGTCGATAATCACAAGCGGTTTGACCCGCTGTATCACCCGCTGCTCATGCCTGGCTCCTTCGTCGTGTTTATTCTTGTGCTGGTGTATCTGTTTACCAGCTTCTCCGCAGGCGAGAACCGGCTGCTCAGCGTTATTCTGCTGCTCTTCTCGCTTTGCCTGCTCGTCGTCGTTATGAAGCTGAGACTGTATGCGCTGTGCCTGCAGGACCGGATAATCCGCACCGAGCTTCAGCTGCGCTACTATATGCTGACAGGCGGGACGCTGCCCGGCTCCTTGACGCTTAAGCAAATCATCGCCCTGCGGTTCGCCTCCGACGAGGAGCTTGCCGGCCTTGCCGCCCGGGCAGCCGAGGAAGGCTTGGCACCGGCGCAGATCAAAAAAGCGATCCGCAGCTGGCAGCCGGATCACTTACGGGTGTAATCTATGAATAGTCAGAGCGTTGATCAGAGCGTTCGCATTCGGCCTGTGGCAAGCGATCAGGAAGTACATACCGTGTACGAAATCGAAAAACAGTCGTACCCGCCTGATGCGGCGGCGACCCTGGAGGCTTTTTTAGTGCGCAGGCGGAGGTTTCCGGGGCTGTATTTCGTAGCAGAGGCGGAAAACGGAGAACTTGTCGGCGTCGTCAACGGCATCCGGACCGATCACCCTGATTTGAGCAATGAAGGCTTAAAGGGGGACTCCGGGTTAAGCGAGGACGGCGCTTATTTTTGCGTGCTGACCGTTGCGGTCCATCCCGAGTGGCGCCGGCAGGGCATTGGACTTGCGCTTATGCGCGAGCTGCTTGCCGCTGCCGGTTCCGCCGGGCTGCAGGGCATCCTGCTGATGTGCGAGGAGCATCTGATTCCTTTTTATGAGGCGCTGGGCTTCACCTATGTGCGTCCTTCGGCTTCAACGCACGGCGGCATCGCCTGGCATGAGATGAAGCTGTCTCTCATTTGAACAGCCGGATGACGTACATGATAAGCGACAGCACCACACTGACAATAATGCACGTTACAATCGGGAAATAAAAACGGACGTTTTCTTTTTCTACCACAATGTCACCCGGCAGGCGGCCCAAATGGAGAAAACGTCCCCCGACCTGCCACAGCAGGCCGAGTACAATGAGCACGACGCCACCGATAATCAGCAGCTTGGCCACTGGATTCATTTGTGCGGACTCCCCCCTGCATTGAAGTTTCCCTCCGTACACACTACATGCTGCGCGTTATAACACGCATGTTGGCCTATGTGCTTGCGCTGTCTCTTATTTCTGCAAAAAGCCCTTTTCCACAGCGTCATGTATCATCTGCTCCGCATAGCGCCACAGCGCCTCGGAGCCTTCCGCGATATGTGCGTTTCGTTTGAATACCCGGTCGCTTGTAACGCCGTGTTTTCTCCAGGCGGCCCCGTCAGTATGATAATTCAGCAGCATCGGCTGCAGCCGATCAAGCGCTGCCGCATACCGCGCCTCCGGGGTATTCCGGGCTTCGAATTCGTTCCACAGCTCAAAAAACAAAGCGCGCTGATAGTCCGGCAGCAGCCCGAACAGCCGCTCGGCGGCAAGCTGCTCCCGCTCGGCCTTGTCCTCCTGCCCTTTATCATCATAGGCAAAAGTATCCCCCGCATCGATCTCCACCAAATCATGAATCAGCACCATTTGAATCACCCGCATGACATTCAAATCCGGCTCATTGGCATGCTCGGCCAGCATCATGGCCATTAAGGCCAGGTGCCAGGAATGCTCGGCATCGTTCTCCTGCCGGGTGCGGTCGGTCACCATCGATTGGCGCTGGATCGATTTCAGCTTATCTACCTCAACAATAAATTGAATTTGCTGAACCAGCCGGTCCATATGTAACGTCTTCATCGCTGCACGCTCCCTTTCTCCATCACCAAATCAAGCACGTCTGCTGCAACAGGCTCCGGCGTACAGCTCTGCATCCGGCGTCCCTCGTAAATGCAGAAATATTCAAGCGGAGCTTCTCCGGACAGCATCGGCGGCAGGAATAAGGCGATATTTTCCACGATCCCCGCATTATCCGGGTCTGTAATCCACTCCAGCGGCTTCCAGTCAAGCACGCCTTCATCCGTAGCAGCCGGGGTCTGTACATGCATGTTATCCGGAACCTCGGCCAAAAATACAAACATCCCCCCGCGCCCGGGCACGCCGACTCCCGTCTCCTGTCCGGCCTGTGCGGGG
This sequence comes from Paenibacillus sp. y28, assembly GCF_037137075.1. Classification (NCBI taxonomy): domain Bacteria; kingdom Bacillati; phylum Bacillota; class Bacilli; order Caryophanales; family Paenibacillaceae; genus Paenibacillus; species Paenibacillus sp. y28. Next base: position 75,261 of record NZ_JBBBNV010000016.1, on the reverse strand, counting down.
CTCGACCGACCGCCACGCAGTGTCGCAACGCGCGATTGGGCTTCGCGTGGAGAGGCTTCCTCCTCCGGCCAGGCCACTGTTCCGGCAAATCGCGCCTGCGACAGCGTCAGCCCCGTCTCCTCCCGGACCTCCCGAAGCACCCCCTGCAGCGGGGATTCGCCCTGCATAAGCTTGCCGCCGACACCGTTCCATAGCCCCATATTGGGCGCCTTGCGGCGGTTAAGGAGCAACAGCTCGCTGCCGCGCCGGATGAAGCAAATCGTATAGTTGTACCGCATCAGCTGAATCTCCGTTTCTCCCGTAAATTGTCATTTCAGCTTTTACGTTATCATAAACATGACAAAATTGTAATAGAAACAGCCTCGACAATCGGGTATAATAACTTTGTATATTTAATAAACAAACATAGTTGAACGGAAAACAAGGCGCATTCAAAGCTTGTCTGCGCATGACTAAGGAATTAGGATCGGCATTCCGTTCGCATTTCAAACCTTTGGTGGAGGGATTACATTGCGTTACTTTTTAGGGATTGACCTTGGCACCTCGGCCGTCAAATGTATTCTGGTTGACGAGAACGGTCAAGTAAAAGCAAGCCACAGCACCGAATATCCGCTGCTGCAGCCCCATCCGGGCTGGGCGGAGCAGAACCCGGAGGATTGGTGGAACGGAACTGCGGAAGCCATTAAACACCTGCTTCACAAAAGCGGCGTCACCGAGGCGGACGTAGCCGGGGTCGGCCTGTCCGGGCAAATGCACGGCTCCGTCTTCCTTGATGTGCAGCTCCAGGTCGTCCGCCCGGCACTCCTGTGGTGCGATCAGCGAACGGCTGCCGAATGCGGCTGGATCGAGCAAACGATTGGCAAGGAGCAGCTGGCGGCTTTTACCGGCAATCGCGCATTGACCGGTTTTACAGCGCCGAAGGTCGTCTGGCTTCGCAATCACGAGCCGGACAATTTCGCCAAGGTTCAGCATCTGATGCTTCCCAAGGACTATGTCCGCCTGCAATTGACCGGCGCCTTCGGCATGGATGTAGCCGATGCCAGCGGCACCCTGCTGCTGGATGTGGCCGGCCGCAAATGGTCACAGGACGTTACCGCCAAGCTGGGCATTCCGATGGAATGGCTGCCGCCGCTGTTCGAGAGCAATGACGTTGCCGGCCATTTGACTGCCCAAGCGGCGCGCTTGACCGGTCTTGCCGAAGGCACGCCAGTTGTCGCCGGCGGCGGCGACCAGGCATGCGGAGCTGTCGGGGTCGGGGTCGTCAAGCAAGGTATTGCCTCTGTTGCACTCGGCACCTCCGGCGTGGTCTTCGTCCATGATGACAGCTATCAGGTCGATGCCGAATGCCGGCTGCACTCCTTTTGCCACGGCGTACCGGGCAAATGGCACCGAATGGGCGTTATGCTTGCTGCAGGCGGCTCGTTCCAATGGTGGAGAAATCACTTTGCTTACGAAGAGCTGCAGCAGGCTCAGGCCGAAGGCAAGGATGTTTATGAATGTTTAACCGCCCTTGCCGAGACCGCTCCGCTTGGCAGCGAAGGCCTGATTTTCCTGCCCTACCTGACCGGCGAGCGCACACCGTACCCGGATCCGCAGGCACGCGGCGGCTTTATCGGCCTGAACCTGCGGCACAGCAAAGCGCACTTGACGCGCGCCGTGCTTGAGGGCATCAACTTCGGCCTGCGCGACTCCCTGGAGCTGGTGAAGCAGTCCGGTATTGCCGTAACCGAGCTTCGTGTGAACGGCGGCGGGGCCCGCAGCAGGTTTTGGCGGCAAATGCTTGCCGACATTTTCGGCCTGCCGGTAGTAACCGTCAATTCCACCGACGGACCGGCCTACGGCGCTGCAGTCATGGCTGCATCCGGTGTGCTGCAGCGTGATATTTCCGAGCTGTGTGAGGCCTGGATTCAGGTTGTTGACCGGGTTGAGCCGATTCCGGCCAACCAGGCGGCATACGAGCCGTATTATGCCGTCTACCGCAGCCTGTATCCGACGCTGCGCGCTACGATGCACCAGCTCAGCGGACTGGCCCAAGGCTAAGCTGAACTCGCGGTTAGCCGGACAGCATACAGCTGCTATTGAATCGAGAGCGTCTTGAAGCAGCAGGACGTCGTCCGGCACAGCCGGATCACCAATGCCCCCTTAGCCGGCATCGGTTATAAACCCGAAGGTTTATGCCGTTGCCTGCGCGAAGGGGGCATTTTTTACATCATATCGAGGTTAAAAATGATAGCTTGTCTTTACCTTGCGCTCGCCTGAAGGGATGCCGGCCGCTACAGCATACGCTGTTGTGCAAAGCCAGCGCCCGCATTTCCCTCGTCCGGACGCATCCTCGCGTAGCCGATCGCCGCCACACTAATTATCATTGGAATCCGTTTAATAAGCAAAACAAGCAGTACTGCCGGAAATGCAATCACATAATGCGCTTTATATTTCCAAATCAGGCTCAAAGTACGCTGCATGCATCAAGTTCCCTTTTCATGACGTTAATGAAGTAACACACTCTCCGAATCCCATTCTAATGCTCGGGATAGCCGCTTGAGCTTCAACCCGCTTTACGCGGGAGGCTTAGGGAATTCGAATCGATTCAATAGAAAAAGCGGCCTTGTCGAGAACCGCCTTTTCCCTTGCTTCTGTTTATGTTACTGCGGCTTGCCCGGCAGCCCATTCCAATAAACAAACCCGCAGCCGCAAATAACGTTCTTATTACCGGCCAAATCAAGCGCAGGTCCCGGACACGCCTTTCGACGTTGCCTCAATACCCGCAACCGGCCGCCACCGGCTTATTGGCTTGTCCGTTCTATCGCTTACCCCAGCACCGACTTATTCGGCAGGTAGTGGATGGCCTGAATATGGCGAATGGTCCGTGTTTTGGCGCGCATAACGAGCGAATCCGTCTCCGCCCGATCCCCCGGCATATAACGAACCCCTTTCAGGAAGCTGCCGCTGGTTACCCCAGTCGCTGCAAAAATAACATCGCCGTCGCCGACCATATCGTTCATCGTCAGCACCTGATACGGATTCGTCAGCCCCATATCGATGCAGCGTTGGTATTCCGTCGCATTGCCAGGCATTAACCGCCCTTGCAGCTCGCCGCCCAGACATTTCAATGCAGCCGCGGCCAGCACGCCCTCCGGCGCTCCACCGGAGCCGACATACATGTCCACCCCGCTTTCGGGCATCGCAGGCGCGATGGCCCCGGCTACGTCACCGTCAGCCAAGAAGCGGATGCGCACTCCGACCTTGCGAAGCGTGCTGATCAGCGAGGAATGACGCTCCCGATCGAGGATCATCACCGTCAAATCACTCAAGCTTTTTTTCAAAATACGCGAAGCCGTGTGCAGCGTCTCTTCTATCGGCGCCTCAATGCTCAGCTTGCCGGCCAGCTCCGGACCGAATGCGAGCTTCTCCATATATAAATCCGGCGCATGAAGCAGATTCCCTTTATTTGCAATGGCAAGCACGGAAATGGCATTATCGCGCCCCTTCGCCACAATGTCTGTTCCTTCCAGCGGGTCAACCGCTACGTCAACCTCGGGGCCGTTCATGCTTCCGACCTCTTCCCCGATATACAGCATCGGGGCCTCGTCCATTTCGCCTTCCCCGATAACAACTGTGCCGCGAATGGAAACGGAATCGAACATTTTGCGCATTGCGCTCGTTGCCGCGTCATCCGCTTCATGCTTTTTCCCCCGGCCGACCCATTTGGCTGATGCAAGTGCCGCCAGTTCTGTTACCCGTACTAGTTCTAACGCCAGCTCTCTTTCCATAACGTCCCCCTCCATCCCTATTCATGGCTACTTAGATATGTGACCGAATCCATTATATCATTCTGCGGAGCGAATACCATACTTATCTGAGCGGGACAGCATCTTTTATGGAAAAAGAAGAACTGCTCGGACATGCAAGCTTGCAGCTAAAATCACCCCGCGCCTTTACTAGCTTCTATAAAGCTTCAGACATAAAAAAAGACAGCCAGCTTCTGATATGCTTCCTTTCCCGTAGCGGTTTATTTATTCAACCTGTCTACTTAAAGGGAAGCATATCACGCCCGCCGTCTGCCTTGTTCATTTTCTAATACGCGAAATTTCGGAGTTGCACCTGCAATGTATATTCATTCGTGCTGCATTTAACCACGGTTGTAAAACTGCACCAGCTCGCGCGTAATGTCCTCCGCCGATCCATCGACCACCGTTTGACGCTGCGGTTTCTGGAACAACTGGGCAATCGGCTCCGGATACTGCTGCTCAATGCCGCACAAACGAATGGCTTCATCGAATTTGGCCGGATGTGCTGTTGCCAGGGAAATGGTTACCCCGCTCTCCCCGCATGCTTCCGCCGCCGCCACACCGCATGCCGAATGCGGATCAAGGAGATAGCTGTTTGAAGCGTAATATTTCTTAATCGTATCCAGACATTCTTGGCCTTCAACCCCGTGAGCAGCAAATTCGGCCTGCACCCTGGAGAGCAGCTCCGGCGCAATCACAATTTCGCCAGCAGCCTTGAACTGGGCCATCAGCGACGACACAGCTTCCGCATTTTCACCCAGGATGTAATATAAGTACCGCTCGAAATTGCTGGCCACCTGAATATCCATGGACGGGCTGTACGTGCTGCGGAATTGCCCCGGCTTGTAGACGCCTTCCTTAATGAACCGCTCCAAAATATTGTTCTCGTTCGTAGCCAAAATCAGCTTGTTCACCGGCAGTCCCATCCGCTTCGCCAGGTAGCCTGCGAAAATATCGCCGAAATTGCCTGTCGGTACGCTGAAATTGATTTCCTGATCGCCCGCTTGCTGGCGAACCTGGAAGTAAGCATAAAAATAATAAACCGTTTGCGCCAAAATCCGGACAAAGTTGATGGAGTTAATCGCGCACAGGTGATTTCTTTCTTTGAATTCCACATCAGCAAACAAATCCTTGATAATCCGCTGGCAGTCGTCAAAATTGCCGTGTACGGACAAATTCAGCACGTTCTCGTCCTGAACGGTCGTCATTTGCAGCTCTTGAACCTTGCTCACCTTCTGGTGCGGGTGCAGGATGCAAATTTTAATGCCTTCTTTGCCGCGTACGCCTTCGATAGCCGATGCGCCGGTATCGCCCGAAGTCGCGCCAAGAATATGAATCGTTTTGCTGTGCCTGGTCGAGACATAGGAATAGAATTGGCCCATAAACTGAAGGGCAATATCTTTAAAAGCGAAGGTCGGGCCGTGGAAAAGCTCCAGCAGATACAGACGGTCGTTCAGCTTACGAACCGGCGTTACCTCTGCATCCCGGAAGGTGGCATAGCTGGCCTTAACCATCGCCTTCAGATCATCCTGTGGAATTTCATCATTGGTATAATAGGAGAAAATCTCCAGCAGCAGCTCCTGATAGCTCAGCTTCTCCCATTCCTTCAGCTTGTCCGCAGAAATAACCGGAATTTCCCCCGGAACCAGAAGGCCGCCGTCATCGGCCAGGCCCATCAAAAAAGCGTCGATAAATCCGATTTGTCCAACGTTTCCCCTTGTGCTGATATAATGCATACGTCATTCCTCCTAATGCAAGCAACAAAATCCGCGCGAGACCGCGTTGTCTATAGTCAATGCTTTGACTACATCATAACATCATTAGGGCTCAGATGCGAACCCGATTCTTGAAAATTTTGCGCTTCCGGAACACAAAAACAACATCCCCCGCGGATGCCGTCCGATTTCGTGTTTCAAACCTGCTCTCGCAGGTGGGTGTCCGCAGCCGTTCTTTTGAAGTCCCCTTTTGGGGGCATTTCAGCCGAAGGGCGATGTAGGTCTCCCTAGAAACAATCATTGGTTTAAAACAACTATAAACCGTGACGGGCAACGCAGGATGATGTTGTTGGTGTACCCTTATTATAGACATCTGAGTGCCGAAAGTAAACCGGAAAAAACATAAATTCGCGATTGGCTCACACGGCAGCTCCGGTCCGGTGCCAAACCGGCCATCTCATTTCAACCATGCGCAGCCTGCCAGCTGCGGCAATGCAGCTATAGAATGACTGTCAGCCGCAGTGAAAGCCGGGGGGTTGAGAGCCATTATTTACCGGAATTATTGTCTCCGCTGCCGCCGGATTCCGACTTGTTAAAGCGCTTGTGGAAATCCGTGTAAGGCCCGTTCTCCACATACAGCGTTCCCTGCTCCTCTGCTTGGTTCGCAGCGGTTTTGTGGCCGTTCGTTTGTTCAGCAGGCTGACCCGGGCTTTGCGCAGCACTGGCGCTGGCTTCCGCTTGCTCTGGATGAACAGATACTTCCCCTTCCGCTTGAGAGCTTGCGGCGGATTCCAGACGAACCGGCTGCTCTGCCTCTGCCGCGCCCGGGAGCTCAGCTTGATCTTCCTTCAGCTTCTGCTGCTCGTTCAGCTTCTCCTGACGGGCCTGCATTTTTTGGAATACCCGGTAGAAGCTAATAAACGACAAATACGTCATCAGCGTTCCCGCAAAAAACGGGATTAAAAAAGTAAACTGCGAGCTCATGTAAATGACGAATCCGTCTGCGAGCAGCATCATAATTGCGGTCAACGGATTACCCAATGTAATCAGAAACGAATTTTTTAGAATTTGCAGCACCTTCATATGAAAATGAACCATAATGGAGAAGGAGTGAATCATCGCCGCAAATGTAATGAGGAACAGGGACAGAAATACCATAGCGACCATCCCCAGTACGCCGCCCTTGCCGCTGTAGAAGGAATAGTTTAAGTACAGCAGCAAATAGATGAGCATGAACATCCAGCCCGTAATCAAGCTTTGCACATAGTTTTCCTTATAGCCCCGAAAAAACGTTTTCAATAATGGCGCGTCTTCTTCGCCGATAATCCATTTCCGCACGCTTGTAAACATAGCCGTTGTCGCCGGAAACAAAAAAAACGGCGCGACAACCATGCCAATGAGCAGCACGCTTTTCATCTGGTCGAGACTCATGACCGCTTCGGGGTTCAAAAACGGTACAACCGTTACAAATATAAACGGGATTGAACATATAATCCACAATACGTTGGTTACGGAGAAACGCATAATCCATTCAGATATACGGTACAGTCCGCCCATCATGCCACGAAATTCCAAATCGGTATCCCCCTTCTGCGCGAATATATTCACTATAATACAAATAGCCTGTTGCCGTCGAGTTGGCCCTGACCTCGTGCGCTCAAGTCGACGGGGAACGACGGTATCCGTTCATCCATTCCAAATAAGGACAAAAGACGAAGTCGTTAAAAACGGCTTCGTCTTTTGTTAGAACAAGATTAGTTGTTTACGAATTCTTCCGAGCTGCTGCGCGGCTTGCGGTCATATCCGCCTTCGCGACGGCCCCGGCCGCCGTCACTGCGTCCGCCTTCGCTGCGGCCTTCACGGTTGCCGTAGCTGCTGCGGCCTTCGCTGCTGCCATAGTTTTTACGCTGCGAACCGCCGCTGCTGCTGCCATAACGGCTTCCGCCGCCACCGCCACCGCCATAGCCGCCACGACCGCCGCCGCTTCCGCTGCGGCCAAAATCTACCCGGCGTCCGCTGGAGCGCACGTCCGGTCTTCTGCGTTTCGCACGAAGCGGATCTTCCGGCGTGAGCTCGATTGTTACATCCTTTTTCTCACCGGTCAGGAGCTTCATTGCGGAAGCGACCAGATGTACGGAATCGTACTGCTCCAGAAGCTGAATCGCAATTGCTTTATATTCATTGAAATCATCGCTGTTTACGACTTCCAGCAGCTTCTCCGCAGTCGCTTTTTGCTTGCCTTCAATCGCTTCGGCCAAGCTAGGCAGCGGCTTGCGAGTGATGCGATGGCGAGTCAGCTTCTCGATAAAATGCAGGTGGTCAATTTCACGAGGCGTGACGAACGTCCACGCGCTGCCTTCTTTACCTGCGCGGCCAGTCCGGCCGATACGGTGCACATAGCTTTCCGGATCCTGCGGGAGGTCAAAGTTGATTACGTGCGTAACGCCGGATACGTCCAGACCGCGTGCCGCTACGTCTGTAGCTACGAGCACATCGATGCTGCCGTCACGGAATTTGCGCATGACATGGTCGCGCTGATTTTGGGACAAGTCCCCGTGCAGGCCCTCTGCGGAATAACCGCGTTTTTGCAGCGCCTCGGACAATTCATCGACACGGCGCTTGGTGCGGCCGAAAATAATAGCCAGCTCCGGCGCTTCCATGTCGAGCAGACGACACAGGGCGTCGAATTTTTGTTTTTCCTGCAGTTCAATGTAGGATTGTGCAATCGTCGGCGCACTGACTTGCTTCGGAATGACCGATACGTGCTCCGGGTTGCGGAGGAATTGATGAGCCAGCTTCTGGATGTTCGACGGCATCGTCGCGGAGAACAGCATCGTGTGGCGTTCTTCCGGTACAAGCTTCAGGATGGACTGGATGTCGTCCATGAAGCCCATGTCCAGCATTTCATCCGCTTCATCAAGAATGACAGTCGTAACATCATCCAGCTTGATGGTTTTGCGGTTGATGTGGTCGAGCAAGCGTCCAGGGGTACCGATAATAATTTGCGGCTTCTTCTTCAACGCGCGGATTTGCTTTACGATATCTTGACCGCCGTAAATTGCCAAGGAACGGGTTCCTTTGAAGCGTCCGAGCTTGCTGATTTCTTCTGCGACCTGAATCGCAAGCTCACGGGTCGGACACATGACGAGCGCCACGATTTTTTCTTCAGTGGTTTGAATCTTGCTGATCAGCGGAATACCGAAGGCTGCGGTCTTCCCTGTACCGGTTTGTGCCTGACCGATGAGGTCGCGTCCTTCAAGACCAAGCGGAATCGTTTTTTCTTGGATAGGTGTTGACTCTTCAAAGCCCATTTCTGTAATCGCCCGAAGCACCTTTGGATCCAAATCAAATTCCTGAAAAGTTTTCAATACAGTTCAATCTCCTTTTGATTAAGGGTATAAATATCCCTACTTTATGTACCCTTAAGTACGACTCCATCCGTTTTTGAAAGGTTCTCTCTTTTTCAAAAATCGAAGCTATTTCCTATTGTATCTAAAAAACATTCCCATTCAGGAAAATTATGGTCGAACCTAAGAATATCTAAGTTATTATACCATACCATGCACTGTGATTACCAGTGAAATTGCCCCACTTATTTTATCTTTCCCCCTTACGCAGCATGTATACTTTTTCCTCCAAGACGGTCTCTTTAAAATTCGTCGAAACTTGCCGCCCCCTTAGCGCGTATAACATAATAAGAATTAGCCGGTGAGCTGCACCTGGCCTCTCCAGCAACGCTATGAAAAGGAGCGATCGCATCATGTCTATCTTCAAACGAATCGGCGCCATTTTGCGCAGCAATAAAGAAGTCCCCGAAACCAAGCCGGGCCGTCCTTTCGAGGATGCTTCCGTCGGCGACATCGTCGAGGTTGACTTGGAGGAACACGTGATTTCAGGCAAAGTCATTTATTTTGACCGGGGTTACGCTCCGCACCGCTATGCTTATTATTTGCAAAACGGTAAAAACATCTCCTGCCTGTTCGTGGAAGTCGGGCGCAATTACGACTGCTTCTACAGCCAGTTCCTGGAGGGTGCGCTCGATGACCCGAATGATGTGCCTACCCGGCTCGTGCTGGACGAGGATCAGGCCTTCGAGCTCGAGCATCACCGCAAAGACACGACAAGGGTTGAAGGCCGTACCGATTTCCGCAGCAATGACGAAGTGCTGTTCTGGCGGTACATCGGGGATGAGAATTCCCGCTTCTTCCTCCAATGGCAGGACGGCAAATTTGTCGCCGCCACCGGGGAGCGCGTCTCTCCGGCCGAAGTGAAATTTATGAAGGCTGTCAAAACCCCTTGATACAAGCCATCATTACTTTTAAAATAACCTGCTGCGTAAGCAGTATCATCTGGAGGTGACGGCTTTGTTCCGCTGGTCGAAGTGGATTGGCTTGCTGCTTATATTTACACTGCTCACCGCTTGCGGAAATGCTGCGAATTATTTAAAAGAGGATTATCCCCTTGTCAATGTGGATGGCGTCGGCAAAAACAATTCCAAGGTGTATCTAATTGAGGGCAAGAACGTGCCCGCAGCCGCCAAGGAGCTGGCCGAGCAGGAAGAGCCGGAGGAAATAAGCAAGGAAGACCTGGAGAATATGTTCCTTGTTTACACCAACCGCATGATCAATTTGCAGCAGGATCCGGAGAATGCAGAGAATACGCTGGCCCAGGTAGATACCATTGAATACGCCAAGGAGCATTACGACTCCTCCTTCCTGGAAGGCTATTTAACCGCAACGATATTGAATCAGGTGTTCAGCAGCGACTGGTTCAAGCAAAAAAAACCGAATGATTACCGCGGATATTCCAAATCCTATACAGGAACGGGAACGACGTCATCATCATCCAGCGGCAAAAGCAGCGGAAGCGATGTTTCCAAGCCGGCCACAACAGACCGCAGCGGAAGCTTCAGCACGAAGCCCGGGACAACATCAAGCTCGGCGGGAACAACTGGAACGACCGGAACGAGTTCAGGCTCCTCCTCCTCCGGCACAAGCTCTAAGAGCAGTAAGGCTGCGGAGACAGGGAGCGCCCCGGACACGTCATCAAGGACAGGGAGCTTCAGCACAAGCGGAACCAGCTCAGCTTCCAGGAGCAGCAGCTCCACTTCAGCCTCATCGTCCAAGAGCAGCTCCAGCAGCAGCAAGTCCTCGTCGTCATCGACGCGCAAAAACGATGGTTCCACGTCATCGGTTAAATCGTCCTCCTCCAGCAAATCGAGCAGCTCCCCGAGCACCAGCTCGCGAACGGGAAGCTTCTCCTCGAAGAGGAGATAAATGACGCCGCCCGAAATTCCTTCCGGAGGAGAAACGCGGTGAAGCATTATACGGCACAATGCCTAATGATCGTTACAGGAGCCCTGCTGGTTTCAGCAGGGTTTAACCTGTTCCTTATTCCGCATCAATTGCTCAGCGGAGGCGTATCCGGTGTGGCGATGATTGCGGGTTATTTTACAGGCTGGAATATCGGCTGGCTCTACCTGATTATTAATGTGCCGATTTTGGCGTGGGGCTTCTTTGCTGTCGGACGAAGCTTTGTTACTCTGAGCATCCTGTCTGTTGCCGCCGCAACCTGGTTTATGCAGCTGCTTCCCAAGGAAATCGTGGTGCAGGAGCCGATTCTCGGCTCTGTGTTCGGAGGGGTGCTCGTCGGACTCGGATCAGGGCTTTCCTTACGCAGCGGCGGTTCGACAGGCGGGTTTGATATTATAGGCTCCATCCTGACCCGCAAGCGGGATTTTCCTCTGGGAACGGCCATACTGGCTATGAACGGAATTGTGATTCTGGCGCTTGGCTCCCTAAACAACTGGGACCTGGCGTTGTATTCCATGCTTTCCATCTATGTGACTGTCCGCGTCATGGATACCGTTCACGTCCGCCATCTGAAAATGACCGCCTTTATCGTCACGCAAGAGAAAACGAAGCTGCTTCAGCAGCTCCTGCAGCTGCCGCGAGGCGTAACTGTCATTCAAACCTCGGGAGCTTATACGGAGTGCCATAATGAAATGCTGATGACGGTCACGACCCGCTACGAGCTGGCCCAGCTGCGCCATATTATACGGGAAACGGATCCCAGGGCCTTCGTTAACATAGTCCAGACGATTGAAGTGCTTGGTGAATTCAGGCGGATTTGACATCAATTATGATGTTATTCTTCTCGTGAGTATGCTATACTAGAGTAGTAATTTCATTACGTTCTGGTTTATACATCTGAGAATGAAGCATATACGTTTTCTTTGTTTTCCCGTCGTCAGGCCATTCTATCAGGAAGGGTGATGTACATGGAAACAGTGAAATTATCCAGGATTGTTATGAAATTGACCCCGGAAGTTGTTCCTTGCTTAAGTACTTCCGAACTTGATTCGGACATTGTGCTCCGATACGGCTTGGACGCCCTGGATAGAGAGGACGTTCTCGAAATTATCCAATACAGCATTTCTGAGCATCACAAGGACGCCCTGCTGCAATAGCAGGCGTCTTTTTTTTTTATATAGCTGCTTTTCATCGGCTGTAGTTGACGATTGGATTTGCGCCTCCCATTCAGCTTCACTCACTTTCGGTCAAATGACAGCAGGTGAGAAGCTGTTATGAATGAGACCCTGACGTACAGGAATATACATTTGAAATAAGTCCGTCAAACCCATGCCGGACTCTTTTTAAATCCAAGACGGGAAATGTACGGAATTTCCGCCAAAATTCCTATGGGCTGAATTAAAGCCCTTGCTTTATAATAAGGAGAGCTATCAGGAACCGACAAGGTTCATCACGGACAGACAAGGCTTGTACGTATTGGGGGAGATATGCAATGGAAGTATTACTGGCATCGCTATTGCTTGTGTGGGGAAATTTAACAGCTTCACAACCGGATTTAACGATGGAACAGCTCGTTCAAGCCGCTGAGGAATCGACCCATCCGATTGTCGAAGGAACCCAAAGCACCGGAACCTTCGTCAAAAAAGACCCGCAGAAGGATTCTCCGAAAGTTAAAGGGGTGTATGCTACAGCCCATAGCGCCGGGGGGGCGCGAATGGAAACGCTGCTGAAGCTGATGGATGAAACGGAGCTGAACAGCATTGTCGTTGACATAAAAGACGACTGGGGGTACATCACCTACAACACGAATAATCCGGAGCTTGAGGCGATGGGAACCACACAGCCGATTATTAAGGATTTGCCCAAGCTGATGGAGCGTATGAAGGAGCACGATGTATATCCGATCGCGCGTGTTGTTGTCTTCAAGGATACCGTGCTGGCGAAAAAAAGACCGGAATTGTCTTATTTGAATCCCGATGGCTCCCTGTGGGGCAACAGCAAAAATCCGCCGGATAGTTTTGTCAATCCCTACATGAAGGAGGTTTGGGACTACAATATCAACGTCGCCAAGGAAGCGGCCAAGGCGGGCTTTAAAGAAATTCAATTCGACTATGTCCGGTTTCCGGAAGGCTTCGAGAAACGGGCCGATGTGCTGAATTATACGAAGGACGACCGTTCCCGTGTGGATGCGGTTGCAGAATTCGTGCGCTACGCGCATGAACAGCTCAGCCCGCTCGGCGTGCGTATATCAGTCGATATTTTCGGCTATGCCGCCTCGGTACCCGCCGCAGAAGGCATCGGCCAAGATTTCGAGAAAATTTCCAGCTTCGTCGATGTTATTTGTCCTATGGTGTACCCGAGCCATTACACGACCGGCTGGTTCGGCTCCAAAGTCCCGGACGCGGCTCCTTTTGCTACGATTCACGGCTCGATGCTCGACACTCACAAGAAGCTTGACCCGCTTGGAGACGCAAAGCCCGTTATCCGGCCATGGCTGCAGGATTTCACCGCCTCCTGGATACCCGGTTATATCCGCTACGGCAAGCACGAGATCGAAGAGCAGCTTCGCGGCTTAAAGGAAACCGGAGTTGAGGAGTTTCTGCTGTGGAACGCCGGGAACAATTATACCGGGGATGTAGACTACAAAATTGTCGAGCAATAAGGCTGACGGCGTTAGTCCGTAAGGAAATGGGCCATTGTACCGGGGGAGGGTACGGTATTACATTCCGCAGTCCCCCCCCCCCGGCTGTACTATATAAGCCTCTGTTTTTTAACCCGCCTTCAAAACGCCTTCAAATGAAAGGCCTATCTCCTTTACGGTGAAAACCGTGCAGGAGATAGGCCCTTTTGTTGTGCGCTTTTTACAAAAATAAATGAATGATTACGGATTTAATGGTGTTGAACTTGCATTGGTTGGAGAGCTTTTGTAGTTTTTGAATACGAGTACTGTTTCACCAACCAGCGTGCTGCCATCCGGAACCATATCGGCCGTGATGACGATTTCCACCGGCTGCCCCATCTCTTCCCCGTCGGTAAAGCCATCTCCATCGGTATCTGCGCCGGTAACCGGATCAATGCTGGTCCGAATAATCATGCCGTTCTCAAGCAGCATGCCTGTCGCTTCATAATAATCCGGCAGTCCATCGTTGTCCTCGTCCTTTGTTTTATCTTGGCTGGTTCCAACAATGGTCTGGAAATTCGCTTCCAGTTGCTCTGCAGTCTGAATAAAGAAATATTGGCCTCCGCCTTGAATTGCGATATTTCGCAGCAGGCTTTCATCCGCTTCTTCACTTAAGCCCATGGTGAAAATAACAATCCCTTGGGCATAGGCTTCTCTTACAGCCTCGAAGTCATTTCCGTACGTATTCTGGCCGTCCGACAGCAGCACAATCACCCAGCGGTTATCCGGATTGCCGTTCTGCTTGAATTCGTGTACAGCCTGGCGAAGTCCGCCGAAGATGTTCGTTCCGCCGCTGCTGTTAATGTTGTAAACCGCTTCGGCTACTGTTTGCGAATGTGCTGAGAAGGTTGCGCCTGTGACGGCAACATCATCAAAATCAATTATTGACGCCCGGTCAGATGCCGAGTATACCGAATTCGTTACGGTCGTGTACTCGCCGGTATAATTCGGCCCATAGCTGTAGGTAGCCAGGGCAACCGTCACGGTTTCGGAAACCAGCGGGCTTTGAGCGTCATATTTCAAGCCGTAAACCAAGTCCGTCACCGCTCTTTTTCGCAAATCAAGCGGGTCCGTCCAGGTCATACTGCCCGAGCTGTCAATGACAAATGCAAAATCAATAAACGGCTTGTACGTCTCGTCCGTTACACTGATCGCGCTGCGCCATGCTTGCTCCCACGCCGTTTTGTCAATCAGGACGTATTTACTGTTATGCGTGGTGACAAAGCTCAGCTTCTGTGCAGCTGCATCATACGTTGTCGGCAGGAACTCGAATTTGTTTGCCGTCTCATTGTAATACGCTGCCGCAAGGTTGTCTTGGCCCGCAACGCCGGAAACATCGAAGGACAGGGTCGCTTGGGAGAAGGTATAGCCGTTTGTAGTAAACTCGACAACCGGACCCGTCAAGCCCGGAACGCTCAGCCCGGCGTCGCTGAACACATCCGATGAATTCTCGAAAGCCACCTGAATATTCGATGCCGTACCGCGGAAGCCGGTAATATCAAGGCCAACCAGCTCAACAACGTTATTCAGCGGGTCCGTGTGAATCAAGTCATTGCCGCCATTGAGCTGATCCTTAATCGACTCGCCGTTCAGGCTGACGTTAATGGTTTTCTTGTCCCGTTTACTGCCGCTGCTGCTTCCTGTGGAAGCTCCCGCCTGCGCGCCCGGCTCAACAGCCGGCGTATCTATGCCCGGCTTTTCTTCTGGCTTCTCCGCCTCTGTATCAGGAAGCTGCTTCAACTGACGGGCAATCACCGTCATTGCTTGAGCCCGGGTTGCCGTATCTCCCGGTTGGAATACCCGCTTTCCGTTCAGCTCCAGCCCGTCAATAATGCCGTGCGAAGCGGCAGTCTGAATGGCCGCATAAGCCCAGTGGGACTCATCCACATCCGTGAATGCAACCGCGCTCGCTTCGCCCTGCTTGAGTTCAAAAGCGCGTACCAGCAGCACCGCCATCTCCGCACGGGTAACCAGATTGTCCGGCTTAAACGTGCCATCCTGGTATCCGTCCGTGAGACCGTGCGCCACGGCAGCACTCACATATGGTGCAGCCCAATGGCCGGCAGACACGTCCGAGAACACATCTGTATGCGTTGCACTCTGCGTCCAGCCAAGTGCGTTGACAATAAGCTTGACGTATTCCGCCCGGGAAATAGGCTTATCCGGCAAAGCTGCCAGCTGCCCATTGTCCTGAACTCCGTTCAGTATCCCTTTTTTCGCTAAAAGCTCTAAGTCCGCTTTCGCCCAATGATTGTTCAAGTCAGCGAACACCGGCGTTTCCTCCGCCGCTGCTGCCGGGAATGCGGCCGCAAGCAGCATACAGAACGCCATTAGCAAAGCCATCCATCTTTTGAGCATGTTCTTCCCACCCTGTTCTATGTATTGACCGTCTGATTACAGCTGCGCCGACATGGAAAGGAACAAATATTTTCCCTTCATCATCACAAACTGGCAAATAGCAGCAATTATCAACAGCAGATTCCATTATAGAACAGATAGGTTTACTCTGTTAATACTTATGCTCATCTTAGAAATGTTAAATAATTCACATTGACACATCAACACGATGATTCAGCGGCTCCACTATTCAATAATATAGCCCGCTCCGGCCTCAATTCGCTTCTTTTGAATAATCGCGATACTCTTGGTTGCCGGAACAGCAACAAAATGGCGGGCCAGATTTTCCTCCACATAGCCAAACGCTTTTTCATCCGTTTCCGCCAGTACAATAAGATGTGCGGTATCCGCTTCAACCAGTTCAATTTCGATTTTGTACAAATACATTATTTTTTCCCTCCAAGGCACCGGTTTTACCGGGGACCAGATTTTAAGCTACAATACTGGATAAGAACACTGTATAAGAGCCTTGCTTTGACCTGCGAAAAATCCATAACGGGAGGCAGAAACATCGATGTTGACTAAAGGAAGCAAAGCGCCGGCATTCAGCGCTCCAAGCACACTTGGCACCGTCCATCTCCAGGAATCGCTCGGCAAGAAGCGAATCGTGCTTATTTTTTACCCGAAGGACAATACCCCGGTATGCACCAAGCAGCTATGCGCCGCGCGTGATTCACGCAAGCAGTACGAAAGTGCCGGCGCAGAGGTATATGGCGTCAATCCCGGGTCGCTGGAGGATCATCAGGCTTTTGCCGATAAGCACGGGTATGATTTCCCGCTTATTTCCGATACGGACGGCCGCATCCGCCAGCTGTATGACGTTGGCAAAATTTTCGGCCTGTTCGGGCAGCAGCGTCTTGTCTATGCCATTGAAAAAGACGGGACGATCGTGTTTGCGCAAAAGGGAAACCCGTCTACCTCCGACATACTCGCCGCGTTCCAGACTACACCAGCCTAGGCAAGTTTACACCGAATGATTTGACAGCCACGCCAGGATATTCTTTCTTGCATCTCTGTTAAACATCCAGAGCCGCCTCATGGGCGGCTCTTCCTCTGTATAGGCACCGGAAATAACGCTGTTATTGCGACAGCCGGAGCGCCAAATTATACATTTCCATGTTGAACGGCTTCTTGCTGTTGACGACTTTATCAATATCCGTCGTAACGAGCTCGCCCTTGACAATGCCGCACGCTTTGCCGGATTCTCCTTCAATCAGCTTGCGCACCGCAAAATCGCCCAGCTGGCTGGCCAGATTCCGGTCATTGTGCGTCGGCGCGCCGCCCCGCTGCACATGGCCCAGTACGGTTACACGCGGCTCAATGCCGTTGCGCTTCGTAATTTCGTTGGCGATTTCGTGCCCGCTGCCGACGCCTTCAGCAACGAGGATGATGGAGTGGCGTTTGCCCGCATCGAAGTTTTCTTTCATCCGGCTGGCAATCTCGTCCAGATCATACGGAACTTCGGGGACCAGAATTGTTTCCGCGCCGCTGGCAAGGCCGGCATAAAGCGCGATATCGCCACAGTGACGTCCCATCACCTCAACGACCGAAGCCCGCTCATGGGAAGACATCGTATCGCGGAGCTTGTTAATCGCATCTCCTACAATACTTACCGCCGTATCAAACCCGATCGTGAAGTCCGTGTAAGGAATGTCATTGTCAATCGTTCCAGGCAGGCCCATCGTTTTAATGCCGAGCTTGCTGAGCTTGTTCGCGCCCTGATATGAACCGTCGCCGCCGATTACAACGAGCCCGTCGATACCGCGCTTGCGCAAATGATCTGCAGCAAGCTGCTGGCCCTCAGGCGTCATAAACTCCTTACAGCGGGCTGTCTGCAAAATGGTGCCGCCGCGCTGAATAATATCGCCCACACTCCGCAAATCCATTTGACGGATATCATCATGAATCAAGCCGTAATAGCCGCGCTGCACCGCATACACTTCCAGCCCGTGAAACAAGGCGCTCCGTACAACAGAACGTACAGCCGCATTCATCCCCTGGGAATCCCCGCCGCTCGTTAGAACTGCAATTGACTTTAATGACATGTTGTTTCCTCCCTGGCAAGTAATTAATGTATGTATTATAACTTTCTGGACCGAACGAGCATCGTGTTCAACCAGAAAAAAATCCGTGTCATCGGACTGCCTCGCATCAGTGCCTGGGATATCGCCTGCACGCCGCGCTGCGGCTTCACCTTCGGATCGGACAAATAGACCGCAAGCAGCCCTTCAATAATCATACGGTGAAAGGGAGAATCCTCCAGGGCTTCCGCCTCCCGGCGGGCTTTGCGGACAATGCCGATAATCCGTTCGGCCGTCTCCTGCTCCCCGCTGTAATAGCTGCAGAAATTCAAATCGCCGCCGATCCGGTCCTCTTCCATATCAATCAGATAGTCGAGCAAAATATGCAGGCCGCACACGTACGGGAAATAAGCGCGCTTTATTCGTACGGCCTCCGCTTCGTTCAGTCCAGGACGGGATGCAGCCAAAAACAAATAAAACACTCCCAGCGTCGACCCCGTTGCTGCGGCAAACTCGTTCCAGCGAAGGTCCGGGTATTGAGCCTGATGAAGCCCCCACCACCGGAACAGCTCTCCTTCGCGGAGATCGTGGCGGATGTGCTTGTACACCTGCAAATCACAATACAATCCGACCAACTCCCGCACGTGGTCCTGCACCGCCGCATAGGAAGGCAGCTGCAGCAAGCATGTCTGGCACGTCCGGACCAGTCCGGCCAAGTAACCGCCATCCTCCTGCTCCTGCCGCTTCGCATAGTAGTTCGTCGGCCCGGCGTGCGGATTAACGGCATCCAGCATCGACTGATGCAGCAGGCGAAAATCCTCCGGATCAAGCGAGGTGCTCCTGTCACACAGGTTATCCAAATAATCGCTTATCGTTTGAAACGCGACAATAAGCGGCACTAACACCCCGCTCATCGGCATATGGGCCGCCGCATATACTGAGCCGCCCTGACAATGAAACCGTTTGGATGTCATGCTGGCTATCGCCTGCGTCCTTAATTCCGGATCAGGCATACGCTCTGCATGCGTACGAATGTCATCCAGCTGCCGAGCCACCTCGGGAAGCACAGACTTGTACAGCCGGTACATCAATTGGACCGCGCTGCGCGGCGCGCGGCCGCCATCCCTTTTGTTTGCTGTGGTCAACCAAAGCTCCTCCTGTAAAACGGCCTATACGCTTCGTTATTACCATTATAGTACATTCTTAAGCGCGGCGCACGGTTAAGGCTACTGGTGACTCTTCTCCGCAATATCCTGATCGACCCGGTACCACAAGTGCAAATCCGTAATTACGCTGGCCATTTCCGAAATTTCATAATTCAGCCGGCAGGATACGGCGAAGTTGTCTTCCACATTAAGCTGATTTTGCTTCTGGACAATAACCATTTCAATGGCCTTAATCCGGTCCGGTATCGCGCCCCGGACGACTTCCCATTCATGCAAAAGCCTGCTCTGCTGATCCAGCGGAATAAGCTCCCACTCCTGATGCAGCACCGGCAGCCGGATGCCGAGTCGTTCATTATATTGAAACGTGTAGTTCATTTCGATCACCTCATGATTCGCTTCTTTTACTGTACCACGTCTGTCGCTTACAGGTAAAGCCGGATTGCAGGCCAGAAAAAATCGGCAGGGGTAATCGGAATAAATATCCCCCATGAAGCTTCAGTACGTGGTATACTATCTCTCATAAAAATGGTTGATATCAATGAAAGACGGATGACAACTGCCATTCGCCTAAGGGAGAACTTCAAAGATGAACACGCGCTCAGCCTCCGTTCGGCTAACCGACATTTTTAAATTTTTTATTCCATTAGGTATTTCTGCAAGCTTGGTTACGATGTCCCACTCGATTATTAACAGCACCCTGGCCCGTTCCGCAAACCCGGAGCTCATTATTTCAAGCTATGCCATCGCCATGAGCGTTCTGTCCATCACGGAACGTCCGGCAGTGCTTCTGCGGCAAACCTGCTCGGCGCTTGTCCGGGATAAACGTTCATACCGGGCCATGAACAGCGTGGCAACCATTGTGCTCGGAACGATTATCGTTCTGGGCTTGCTTTTATCCTACACCCCCGTTGGGCATTGGCTCTTTACGGGCCTGCTGAATGTGGATGAAGAGCTGCTGCCCTCTGTTCTCAATGTGTACCGGATTCTGATGGTTGTCAGCATTTTCTCCGGTATACGCTGCCTGTTTCACGGCATTATTATCGTCAATATGCGCACCAAATGGCTGACGATCGGAATGGTCATCAGATTGCTTGCGATGTATGCAGTTTCGCAACTATTTATTCAAACGAACTCTGTAAGCGGAGGCTGGGTCGGAGCGTTTATTTTTGCAGTCGGGATGATTGTCGAAGCACTCGTGGCCTTTCTGGAAGGGCGCAAGCTGGCCAATCGGCTGCCCGAACGGCTGGAGGATCATTCGGTACAAACCCGGCGCGATGTTTTCCGATTTTATCGCCCGTTGTTGTATTCCGGTGTCATCGCCATTATTATTGCGCCAACGATTAACGCCATGCTCGGCAAAACAGGCAACATGCAGCTGGCCATCGCATCCTTTGCCATTGCGGCCAACATGACGCAGCTGATGCAGAGCTTTTTTTCCTACATTCATCAGATTGTACTGAATTTTTACCGGAAGGACCCCGGACAGGTGCGCCGGTTCATGCTGCTGTGCTCCTTGCTGCCGACGGCGCTCCTGGCGGCAGTCGGCTACACCGAGCTGGGGCCGTTGTTCCTGAAGCATGTCATCGGGGTCAGCGATCAACTGCTTGACGAGTCGATAAAGGCTATCCGGATGTTCATGCTGACAACCCTCATTTTCCCGTGGCTCGATTACATGAACGGGCAGGTCATGCTGAACGGACAGACGAAAATTATGGCTTGGTCCCAGGCCGCCAACGTGACGATTACAGTCCTCTCCCTCATCGTATTCGTTGCTATTGCCCCGCAGTGGAATGCGGTTATCGGGGCGCTCGCGCAATCGCTCGGGGTCGCTGCTGAGCTTGGTGTCGTTTTGTTCGGAATGTATCAGGTCGGCAAGCTTCGCGGCCGCGTCGCGGGAGGCTTGTAGATGTCGGGGTTGAATCCTTATCGTTCGGCGCTGCTGCTGCGATGCTTCACGTTTGCATTTTTTATGACGGGGGCGCTGGTGACCGCCTATTTCCCGCTTTACTTCGATGCGCGGGGCTATTCCAAAATCCAAATCGGAATTCTGTATTCCGTCGGCCCGCTGATCGGAATATTCTCGAATATCCTGTGGGGGCTGCTTAGCGACAAGTTCCAGACGATCAAAAGGCTGATGCACGTCCTGCTCGCCGGCCAGCTAATCATGGTTACCATAATGCTGAATCTGGACTTGTTCGCGGCCTTGTTTATTACCATTACGTGCTTCTTCTTCTTTCAAACGCCAATGAGCGCGCTCGGCGACAGCCTGGCCCTTCTGGCCGCAAGCCAGACCGGCAAAAGCTACGCTTCCTTCCGCATCTGGGGATCGCTCGGCTTCGCGGTTGCGGCCGTAGGATTCGGAATGCTGCTGCAGCGCATCGGCCAGGATTGGACACTGTATATGGCGCTAGGCACGATTTTCATTTCGCTGCTCTTGTCCTTTATCGTGTCCGACCGCCCGGGCGGCAAAGGAAAGGTTCAGTTTAACGGACTGCTGGACATATTGCGTTCCCGCCGGCTGCTGGCTTTTTTCCTGCTGGTGTTTATTATCTCGGTGGCCCACCGGATTAACGACAGCTATTTGTCCTTATTCCTGCTCAAACTGGGCGCCCCGGAAACGATTGTCGGATGGACATGGACCATGTCCGCTATCAGTGAAATTCCGATGTTCTTTCTGCTTGCCCGTTATGGCCATCACTTCCGGGAGCTGCCGCTGCTCGTTATCGCTTCCCTGATGTATTTTATCCGCTTCGTGTTGATGGCCATTACAACAGATCCCTTGCTAATCGTGGCAATCCAGGGGATGCACAGCCTCTCCTTCGGTATTTATTTCGTGACGGCACTGCGTTTTTTGCAGCAGCTGATACCCGACGAATACCGTTCCTCCGGTCAGGCCATGTTCACCGTCGTATGGTCGGGCTGCGCCGGCATTACCGCCGGGACAACCGGAGGCTGGATTTTTGATTCCCTTGGCCCTGAAGCCGTATACTGGTGGGCGGCCATCCTCTCTTTCCTCGCCAGTCTGGGCTTTCTGCTCTTCCATTTCCGCAACGGACATTAATATGCCGGGGTGCTCTATGGCAACTACGCTAAAAGCATCCCTTTCCTCCCTCCCCCCTAATTTGGGCGATTCTATCCTAATCCTGAGCGATTCTATCCTATCCCCTGAGCTAACGAAGCCGCTCGCCTGACATGATGCAGCCATTTCATCTCCTGCCAATCCCCTTTGACCCGATGACTTAAGATTTTCTTCATAATTCACAACATGGAAAATTAAGAAATGTCAGGTATTCTGGAATTCAGTCCAAATATGACAGAAAGGAACGCTTGCCGTGCTGCGTATTACGCAATTGTCCCATTCGTTTATGAATGGCAGTGAACAGACTCCGGTGCTGCAGGGAATCGACTTTCATGTCGCCCAAGGTGAAATGGTCGCCCTGCTCGGCAGCTCCGGATCTGGCAAGTCGACGCTGCTTAACCTGATGGCCGGTTTAATGAAGCCCACGGAAGGGGAAATCATTATTGCCGGACAACCGATCCAGCGTATGTCCGAGAACGCGCTGGCGCTGTTCCGCCGCAAAAGCATCGGTTTTATTTTTCAGTCCTATGAGCTTATCTCTCATTTGACAGTCTGTGAGAACATCGAGCTTCCGCTCGTGTTTCAGGGCATCTCTCCCAAGGAACGAAGGAAGCGGGCCCAGGCTCTGCTTGCCAAGGTAGGTATCCCCGAGAAAGCCGATTTATTTCCCTCGCAGCTCTCCGGAGGACAGCAGCAGCGTGTCAGTATTGCCCGCTCTCTGGTCACCGAGCCTGCCCTGATTTTCGCCGATGAACCCACAGGGAATCTGGATACCAAGACCGAAAAAGAAATTATCGACCTGCTGATTGATCTGAACGAGTCGATGCGCACCACCTTTATTATCGTTACTCACGAGCACGAGGTCGCCATGCGCACCAAACGTATCATCCACCTTCGGGACGGGCGTCTGGTTGATGACACCCTCACTGGCGGCAGAGCGGAAGGTGATGCTTCATGAAGCTGAGAGATTATGTCCGGCTTGGCTGGGATCAGCTCCGGCGGCGCAAGGTAGTCACGGCGCTATGCGCGATGGGAATTGCCATCGGGTCCTCCTCCATTATTGTGGCGCTGGCCTTCGGGGAATCGGTCACCTACTATAGCAAGCAGCAGATGATGCAATACATGAAGACCGATGAGATTACCGTCATGAAACGGCAGACCGGAGGCGCCGGCGGCATGGACCCTTCGGGAAGCCCGGGATCTGCTTCCGGCAGCCAGCAGCAAGGAATTTCGGACCAGCTCATCGACATTATTCGCGGCCTGCCGCATGTCAAGACCGTCGCTTCTCAAGAGCAGCTTGGCATGATGGAATTCCGTGTAGATGATACGAAGCGAAGCCATGTCAATTTAACTGCAACCGAGCTGAATACGCTGGAAGCGTTTGGCAACGAGTTCGCCCAAGGCGCCGCCCGGGATGAGGAAAATGTTATTATTCTCAATTACGGCGCTACGATGGGACTCTATGACGAGCGGACCGAACGTATGCGTGCCATGCAGCAGCAGCAGCAGGAAACGCTGAACTCCCGGGAAGTCCGTGACGAATATATCAGACAGCAAACAATTGTATATCCTTTGTACCAGAAGCAGCTGATCCTCAGTGATTTTGGCGGTGGAGGGCCCCAAGGAGAAGCTGCGGGCAGAAAGCTGGAAATTCCGGTCCGGGTCGTCGGGGTGCTGAAGAAGCCGGAGGGGATGGATGACCGGATGCTCATGCACAACAAAATCGGTTATATCTCGCCAGCGCTGGCCCGCAAAATCAATGATTTCCGTTCCGGCCTTAACGGGAATGAAGCCTCCTCCACTCCGAAGGGGATTCAACAGCTCACCGTTAAAGCAGATTCGTCCGCAAATGTCAAAGAGCTGGAAGAGCTGCTCCGGAAGCTGCCTCTTGATGTGAACACCAACCTGTACATGGAAGAACAGATGAAGGATCAATTCGTCATTATCCGGCTCGTATTCGGCGGGGTGGGCTTGTTCGTCCTGTTCGTGGCCTCCATCTCCATTGTCGTTGCCATGACAATGTCAACCTATCAGAGGCGCCGGCAAATCGGCATTATGAAGGTGCTGGGCTCCAGTCTGGGCCAAATCCGCAATATGTTCATCGTTGAGTCTGCGCTGCTTGGCCTGCTTGGCGGATTATGCGGAATTGTACTCTCCTACTGGGTCATCTGGGCCATTAACATTGTCGTGAACCACTTCAGCGGCGGAATGGACGAGCAGCTGCTGTTTATTAGCCTGTGGATATTGCCTGTCGGCTTGTTCTTCGCGCTGCTTACCGGCATTATTTCGGGCATATACCCGGCCGTCAAAGCGTCGCGAACGGACGCCCTGACAGCAATCAAGAGAGAATAAGGAGTCGGCCTCATGCGAATAAAGAAAGTTGTGCTGTTTCTCACTATTGCCATCGTTGTCATTGGAATTTCCGCCGTACTGTACATCCAAAACGGCAGAGCCGTAATACCGCCAGGGCCGTCAGGCATGTCTGCTATGGCGCAAACCCTTAAATTCCCTGTGACCCGGGAGGATATCGGCAGCAGTATTGATGTGAAGGGCAAATCCGCCTATGTGCAGGAAACGGTTGTTCAGGCCCCTTATTCGGCCAGCGTGCTCTCCTGGAATGCCAAGGAAGGCACTCAGGTCAACAAAGGCGATATCCTGTTTGAGATGGACACCAAGGCGCTGCAAAACGAGATTACGCAGCAGGAGCTGGCCATTCGCCGGCAGGAGCTCGAAATGAAAATCAAAAAAAGCCAACAGGCGCAGGAAGACAAAACGGCCTCTGAAACGGTCACCTCGCAGGCCGATGCCTTCAAGCGGTATACAAGCAGCGAGCAGGCCAAGCTGCAGGATGAGCTGGACCGTCTGACAATGGAAGCCGCCAAAACTCAGCTCCAGGACAAAAAGGAAAAGATCGGGCAGGCCAAAGTGACCGCCGAAATTAGCGGTATCTACTTGTCCACCCTGGAGGCCGATAAGAAAAATCCCCCTTCGCTTAGCGAATATCAAACGGTCGGTAAAATTGTGGACATGTCTCAGCTGCAGCTTGTGACCAGTGTCGGGGAATACGAGGTATTCCGGATTACGCCGGGAATGCCCGTAGCGATTCGTTCGGACTCCTTGAAGGGAAGCAAGCTGAGCGGGCAGGTGCTGAGTGTGTCCCGGTTCGCCAAAGGCTCCGCCAGCGGCACTGCCACCGGAGCGGCCCAGTTCGAGGTCATCATTTCGCTGGAAAACAGCGAGCAGTTTATTGCCGGGATGGACTTGACGGGTACGATTCAAATCGAAAGCAAGGCCGGAGCTATCGTCGTGCCGACCTTGACGGTGATGCGGGATAAGGATGAATATTATGTATTTGTCGAAACGCCGGACGGAGGAGCCGAGCGCCGCACCATTACAATCGGTCTTGAGACAGCAGATAAAACCGAAGTGCTCAGCGGGCTGACGGAAGGCGAAACCGTCGTTCTGCAATAATAATTTTCACCCCGGCAGGGAGTTGTAAAAAAGCGACAGCACCGCCTGGATCGGCCCGATTGGGGCCGTTCCTTCCGGTGCTGTCGCTTTTTGTCGTATAGGCTGCTGGTTTAACCGATTTTCGCCATTTCTTCATCTGTGATTTCGAAATTGGCATAAACATCCTGGACATCGTCATTGTCGTCAAACGAGTCCATCATCTTGAGGAGCTTCTCGGCATTCTCCCCTTCAACGTTGACGCTGTTCTGCGGAATCCAGCGGATGCCCGCGCTTGAGAAGGCATAGCCCTCCTGCTCCAAGGCGCCCTTCACCGCATCGAATTCATGCGGGTGTGTCAGAACCTCATAGCTCTCCTCGCTGACAATTACATCCTCTGCACCGGCTTCCAGCGCCTGCATCATGATGGTATCCTCATCCGTCTCGAACTGCTCCCGGTCAATGACAAGGACACCCTTTTCATTGAACATGTAGGCAACGCATCCGCTCTCCCCCATGTTGCCGCCCCGCTTGTTGAAAATGGACCTTACGTCAGCCGCTGTGCGGTTGCGGTTATCTGTCAGGCATTTGACCATAATGGCGACACCGCCAGGGCCATAGCCTTCATAAAAAATCTCTTCGTAGTTTTCCCCTTCACCTGCGCCGAGCGCTTTCTTAATCGCACGTTCGATGTTATCGTTCGGCATTTGGATGGCACGCGCATTGGCAATCGCCGTTTTCAAGGTTGTATTCGCATCCGGATTAGCTCCGCCCTTGCGCACAGCCATATAAATTTCGCGGCCCAATTTAACGAATTGGTTATTTTTGGCTTGGTCTGCCTTGCCTTTACGTTCTTTGAACAATTTGAACTTCATAACCGACGCTCCCTATTGTAAAGATTGCATCCTTAAGTTTACCACTTGTCCGGCTCCAAGGTCAAAAGCTTTCACAGGGATTTTATCCGGGATTCACCAATCCGGTAGGCATCCGCATAGCTTATAGGGACTATAAAAAACGGCCCGCCCGCATCAAGGACGGCGCCCGTTTATCAAGCCGGATAAGTAGCTTTCAACTGAACCTAAACGGGACAGCAGCTTATCCGGGTCCAATCGAAAAGGAGTGACCTGCAATGAACCGCCCGGTTTATCAGCCCTATTATCCGTACAATCCTTATAATCCGTATGGCTATTATCCGTACTACACGTATCCGTATTCGCCCTACCTTCCACTCGATCTGCTGCTGCTTGGCAGCGTGCTCCCTTATGGACACGGGTATTACCCGTACCACCACGGTTATCATGGGGGAGGGCATGTTTACCCGCATCACCGGCTGCCCGAAGATTCTGCTCAACTGGTGGAACAAGAAGAACAGTAAGGATGTCTATCCAGCACAGCAGCACTTTCGTCCGGTAAAGACATCGCCCGGCGGTGAAGCCGTTCCCTCTCAAGGCTAACACTTGCTTGTTAAGGTCTGAACACGGCCCGCCAAGCGGCCGCAGAATGAAGAGGGTTAAATCCCCCCCCATTCTGCGGGATCAATAAAGGCAGTCCGGACGATTGTCCGGACTGCCTTTTATCACGTATCAGCGAATTACAGCTTGATCACGTTCGCTGCTTGAGGTCCACGGTTGCCTTGAGTAATGTCGAACTCAACTGCTTGACCTTCCTCGAGCGTTTTGAAGCCATCACCTTGGATTGCCGAGAAGTGTACGAATACATCTTCGCCGCCATCAACTTGAATGAAGCCATAGCCTTTTTCTGCGTTAAACCATTTAACTGTACCTTTCAAGTAAACAACCTCCTAAAAATACCGCCCTATATGGCGAATGGCTTAATTGTACCTTTTTTTGCAGTAAAATGCAAGCTTGGTGTTGTATAAAAAGCAGCTGATCTCACGATTTCATGAGCCGCAGCAATGTAGTCGATCCGGGAATAAAAGGAAGCTTCGAGGGGAGCATTTCCATCCGTCCCGCCATGCTTTCCACGCCGGCAAGCAGCTCGTTCATCCTCGGATAGCCTTCCCACTTCAGGGACAACAGCGGATAAATCCGCACCTCTCCGCCGGGTCGGCAAACGCGCAGAAGCTCACGCACCGCTTCCAAATGAAATTCATGGCTGAACTGCGCCTGATATAAAAATAAAAAATGGCTGCACAATACGAGAGAAAAGGTATGATCGGCGTAAGGCAATTGCGGAAGCAGGCCTGCCGTATAAATATCCGTCCTGCCGCCAGCCGGGTTAACCGATTCCCCATGGCTTCGGCCGTTACGGTCGGCCCGGTAGTCCGCCATAAATCGAGTCAATGACTGCTCCCGGTCGCCGCGATGGCGTTCAATAGATCCGTAGTAGGTCCAGTCAAATTTGTGCTGTAATGCCGCCAGCTTGGCTGTCGATACGTCAATCTCCCGCCGTCCCTGCTCTTCCATATCGTCAGCAGATAAGGCATACTGCGGATCGGCAGCAAATGCCTCAAACCCGCGTCCGCGTGCTTCCGCTGTAAAGGAAGACGCCCCTCCCGCCACATCCAGAATCGGTCCGCTGCCAAGCAGCCGATCATCCAGATCAAACATGCGGGTGTATTCCTCGAACGACCGGCACGTCATGGCTACGCCAATTTGCTCATACTTGTCCTGTGAATTCATGTCTCAGCTCTCCTCATCTCATCTCAGTTCAGCCAAACTTTCTTCTGAAAGCTCGTCTCAACCATCTCATCTCAGGCTCTTCTCATTTCAAACTTTTTCCATTCCAAACTTCCCTCAAGGCGAAGCAGGCTCCCCCTGGTTCTCTCCGGCTGCCAGAAACGGGCAGCGGTTGGTGGAAATTATAGCATGAGATGGCGGAGGGGGCAAGCAAGAACAGGCCGAAACGTACGGAATTCAACCAAATCAATTGCTTTTCCACGGTGGCTGCGTTATGATCCTGACATATGGTTGTAATCTTGTCGGATGTAAAGGGGAAGCGGAACGCAAATGATTAAAAAAGTTGAAATATACAAACAAGACAAATGGAACATGCTGTTTGCCGAGGTACACGGCTCGACGATCATTGTCCGTGAAATTTCAGATCAGTGGGGCGAGGACAATTTTGAGTTCAAAAGCCGTCCGGAGCTGATGCATTGGGCTGAGCACCACTTCTCGGAAGAGCGCTTCAAAGGCACCGAGGAAGAGCGGCAGCAAATTTTGGCACGGTTCCGGGAAGTATAATACAAGACCCGGCGCATAAGCTATAGCAGGGCAAATGAATGTCGGATGCGGCTTGACAGCAGGCTTGTCCTGCGGCTATACTAGCTGTAAATGAATACGTCCGAACTCCAAAGGGGAGTAGCTACTACAATAGCGTCGTCATTACGGGATTGAACATCCCCGGCGTTATTGGCAACAACGATGTTGTTGTAAGCAAGACCTTTGCCGGCAAATGCCCGGTGAAGGTCTTTTTGTTTGCTCCCCTGTCCTGAGCAGATGCGACCTTCACGCGGCCAAGTGAGGGTCGTTATTTTTTTAGAACCAGTTAAAGGAGTGTGGGCGAATTGGAATTGTTTAGCATGGAGTGGCTAGTTGCGCTGCTGGGTATTATTCTTATTGATTTGGTGCTGGCAGGCGACAATGCAATCGTTATCGGGATGGCTGCACGGAATGTGCCCAAGGAACAGCAAAAAAAGGTTATTCTCTGGGGAACCGTCGGCGCCATTGTAATCCGGGCTGTCGCGACACTCGCTGTCGTCTGGCTGCTTCAGGTTCCGGGGCTGCGTTTGTTCGGCGGCCTGCTGCTGGTCTGGATTGCCTACAAGCTGCTGGCTGAGGACAAGAAGCATGATATTACCGCCAAAGACAACTTATGGGCTGCAATTCGTACCATTATTATTGCCGATGCCGCGATGGGAATTGACAATGTGCTGGCGGTAGGAGCTGCGGCTCACGGCAGCTTCTCGCTCGTTATTATCGGGCTGTTGGTCAGTGTTCCAATTATGGTTTGGGGCAGCACGCTTATCCTGGGCTGGATGACACGCTTCCCGATTATCGTATTTGCCGGGGCCGGGGTGCTGGCCTTTACGGCAGCTAAAATGATTACCGACGAGCCGATGCTGCATACCTGGTTTGCCGCTCCTGCCTTGAAATGGCTGTTCGTCGCCGTGGTTTTGGCCGGTGTACTGCTGCTGGGCAGACGCAAGCAGAAGGCGGCAAGTCTGGCCGACGCGGAGGCTTAAGCTTCGCATCGAGCCTGATAGCCACCTTGAGCCTCCCGGATCTGCCTCATACAGGCTGTCATGCGGACAGGCGTGATGCCGGGCGAGGCAGTTCCCTGCGGCACGAAAGACGAAAGAAGCTGCTAAAAAGCGGCATTCCAGTCAGATTCGTTTCTTTGACTTGTCAGATAGGCCAGCCTGCAAGCGCAGGCTGGTCTTTTTGTTGAATAACCACATGCAGCACCCTGAAGTGATCTTGGCTCCCGTCACAGACAGAGTCCTTATTCATCCTAATCAAGGAGATAACCGTCGATCAGGCTGCCGTGTCCTCATCCAAGCCGCGTTCGATCGCATGGCGAAGACCATCGGCTCATATGATAAAGCATATGCAGCACCCTGCCGTCCTGCCATAGCATCGGGTTGGGAGATTGTGGTATGATTACGTTATGCGCCATTAGTTAGGCCAGCCCGCAATCCGGGTACATTCTAACCTTAATCCGGCTTGCAACCGGGGACGTACAAGGCTATTTTTCAGTCAAGAGGTGACATATGGTCGATGTCGGTTCAATTGCACTTTTTTCCGTTGTCGCGTTTGCTTACGGAGCGATCCTGATTATGACGCGAAACACCATTCCAGCGGCGCTGCGCCGGCCTCTTGCTCTTGTGGCCATTTTTATGGTCAGCTGTGCGTTCTTTTTGATTGTGTACAGCTTTTTCCAGGCGGGATGATGAAATTTGGCAGAAGCGGCTATACTAAAGCGATGCGTCTTCAGGACGACACATGCTTTGGGAGGTGCCGAGCTTCATGCCAAGCCGCCTTATTCCACTCGGATTAACCGTTGCGCTGTCTGCCTTTTTATGTGCCGCACCGCTGGCAGCAGGCAGCGCGGAGAAACCAGTTCAAAAAGCCAGGAGGGATTCCATGAATCAGGTCCAGAAACGTTCCGAGGTGCCAGCCGAGCATAAATGGAAGCTGGAGGATTTGTTCCCGAGCCAAGACGCATGGGACAAGGAGTATAAGGAAGTTAAACAAAAGCTGGCCTCCATCGCAGCCTTCGAAGGCAAGCTTAGCGATCCCGCCGCGCTTAAAGAATGCTTCAAGCTCGACGACGATATTTCCTTACATACGGAACGGCTGTACGTGTATGCCAACATGCGGCATCATGAAGACATGGCCGACCAGACCTATCAGGCTTTGTCCGACAAATCCAAAAAGCTGAGCGTTGAAGTCGGCGAGGCGATGTCCTATATCACGCCGGAAATTTTGAGCTTGAGCGATGAGCAGATCGATCAGCTTATTGCCAGCCCGGAGCTCGCTTTTTACAAGCATACCCTGGAGGAAATGAAGCGCGAGAAGGCGCATATTTTGTCCAAGGCCGAGGAAGCGCTGCTGGCGCAGGTCGGTTCGATGTCTCAAGCACCGAATACGATTTTCGGCATGATTAATAATGCAGACATGAAGTTCCCTAAGGTTAAAAACGAAAACGGCGAGGAGATCGAGCTGACTCACGGCCGTTACATTCAGTTCCTGGAAAGTAAAGACCGCGAGGTACGCAAAAACGCGTTCGAAGCCGTTTATGCAACCTACGCCAAGCAAAAAAATACAATTGCCGCCACACTTTCGGCCAATGTGAGCAAGAACATGTTTTACGCCAAAGCGCGGAAATATCCATCCGTGCTGGAAATGTCGCTGTTCGGCGACAATATCCCGACCAGTGTGTATACCAGCCTGATCGGCACAATCGAGGATAACCTGCCGCTCATGCACCGCTATGTCAAGCTGCGCAAAAAGCTGCTGAAGGTTGACGAGCTGCACATGTACGATTTGTTCGCTCCGCTTGTGGAAGAGTTCAAGATGGAGATTCCGTATGAAGAAGCCAAAAAAACAGTGCTGGAAAGCTTGAAGCCGCTTGGCGAGGACTATCTGAAGGTGCTGTCTCAAGGCTTCGACAACAGCTGGATTGACGTCTACGAGAATGAAGGCAAACGCAGCGGCGCTTACAGCTGGGGCGCATACGGCACACATCCGTATGTGCTGCTGAACCATAAGGACAATCTGAACAGCATGTTCACCCTCACTCATGAGATGGGCCATGCGATGCATTCTTACCTGTCCGACACGAATCAGGAATACCGTTACGCGCAGTACACCATTTTCCTCGCCGAAGTAGCCTCTACGTTGAATGAGGCGCTGCTGATGAATTATTTGCTGGAGCGGACCACTGATCCAAAGGCGAAGATGTACCTGCTCACCTATTATGCCGACCAGTTCCGCACGACGGTGTTCCGACAAACGATGTTCGCCGAATTCGAGAAAATCATCCATGAGAAGGCCGAACAAGGCGAATCGCTTACTCCAGCGCTGCTCAGCCAAATCTACTACGATCTGAACGTAAAATACTACGGCAAGGACATGGTTGTGGATAAAGACATTGAGATGGAATGGGCACGTATCCCCCACTTCTATACCAGCTTCTATGTCTACAAATATGCGACCGGCTTCTCGGCGGCAACAAGCTTCGCCAAGAAAATTTTGGAGGAGGGGCAGCCGGCGGTGGACCGTTACCTCGGCTTCCTCAAGAGCGGCGGCAGCGACTTCTCGATCAATATCCTGAAGCGGGCCGGAGTGGATATGTCCACACCGGAGCCCGTCAGCCAAGCGATGAGCGTCTTTAAAGAGCTGATTGAGCAAATGGAGCAGCTTGCAAAATAATTAGTTACCGTAAACCACAGCCAAGACTGCAGGGGCGTGCCTCTGCCGGTCTTGGCTGTTTTTTGTCTTATCCGTCACAGGGCCCTGGTCAACCCCTCGGGTCAATTGCTCATTGGTTGTTGGTTATTGGTCGTTGTCCATTGTCCATTGCTCATTGGTATGTGCTCTCTGGTGCGGCCGGAATGCCGAAAGCACTCCTGCAGGTTTTGCAAACCTATGGTAGAATAAGGTCAGGCTTCACGAGAAAGGAACGATTGCAGCATGACGAAATCATGGAAACTGCTCGCGCTTGATATGGACGGAACATTGCTGGACGATGAACACCGCGTTCCCCGCGAGAACGCCGAAGCGATACAACGAGCCCGTCGGGCCGGCATAGAGGTCGTACTTGCCAGCGGACGGCATATCGATAAGGTTCGGGACTACAGGGCAGCGCTTCAGCTTCCGATGCCGGTCGTGACGACCAACGGCTGCGAAATTTGGGGAGCGGACGACAAGCTTATTCACAGGGAGAAGATGAGCTGGCAGGATGTTCAGCAGTTTCGGCAAATCGGCGCTCGGCTCGGCATCGTGACGCAGGGCTATGCAGCGGAGGGAGTATTCCGGCGTCCGGAGGAATTTCCCGAAGAACAGGAGGCTCTTCAGCTGAATTGGCTGATGATGCTGTACCGGGAAAGCGATGAGAACAAGCAGGCGGAGCTGCTGAAGGCGCTTCGGGAGACGGGTTCTTATGAAATCAGCATGTCCGGCGAGCACAAAATCGATGTCAACCCTCCGGGTGTAAGCAAGGCCTCGGGCCTGCAGCATGTTTGCAGCCTGTACGGCATTCGCGCCGAGGAGGTTGCCGCTGTAGGCGACGGACTGAATGATAAAGCGCTGCTGCGCTGGGCCGGACTCGGTGTCGCTATGGGCAATGCGCCCGAGGAGCTGAAGCATGAGGCAGACTGGGTCACCGCGCCTTATGATCAATTTGGCGTAGCAAAGCTCATCGAAAGGCTGCTCGACGGCTCACTTTAGCCGGACCTGGCTGAAGCGGGAAAGACCTCCCCGGCTGCAGCCGTACACTTGGTTTTCAAACCAGTGCTGCCTACTGGACAAAGAGACGGAAAAGAAAACCCGAGAGAAATCGAAAAGGAAGACCGCAGAAAGCCGGAAATAAATCGAGAGCACCCAATCAAGCTGCAGGCGTTTCGGGAGAAGAAATAAACAGGAGACGAAGCGCCCACGGATCGCTTGTTGTCTGGTTGAATGCGTTGTTAACGTTGTTAAGGGAGATGAACAATGAAAATGCAGTGGACTGTCCTAATCGCTCTGCTTTTTGCTTTGCTGACAGCTGTGTTCGCGGTCATCAACGTGGCCCCGGTACAGGTGAACTACATGTTTGGAGAAGCCAGCATTCCGTTGATTCTGGTCATTCTCGGCTCCGTGCTGCTCGGCGGTTTGATTATCGGCTGCTTCAGCCTGGTACGCGAGTATAAGCTGCAGCGCCGCATCCGCGCACTCGAGAAGCAGTTGGATGCTCAGTCGCAGCTTCAGAAGGAGCCTCAAAGCCCCGCGCTGCCCGAAACAGCCAAGCCTTCCGCCGAGCCTTCCGAGCCTGTCGAGGAGTAGTAGCGAGAGGGCTGTACATGATCTAATACCGCCGCAAATGAAATAAAACCTTAAGAACCGCCCGATAAGAACGCCCCAATTGCTAGGCTGCATCAGTAATTGGGACGACGTTCTGTTCACGCGGTTCTATTTGATCTGGTTCATGTTCAGCGCTGCGCCTTCTGTCTCCTCGCCGGTTCTGCATCCATCCTCCCGTTTGACATTGAGAATGATTATCGATTAAGATGAAATGTAATTCATTTACTACTTCTCAAGGACGTGTTTTTAGATGCGCTTTCCTGTTCCGCCACAGCTATCCAGCGGCCTGTTGATCCTTGCCGCCGCGTTCTTCCTGTATGCGGCCTTTCTTGGGGCGAGATGGCTGCTGGAGAACCTTTATTTGAGGCGGCATTACGTCAAGGCCGTTCTGGATCATATGGACGACGGAATTTATATTTATACCTGCCAAGGGCGGCAGCGCCTCGTGAATTCATCCGGCCGCAAGCTGGGGCTGCCCCCCGATCCGGCAGAACCCGGCATGGAAACCGGTTTGTACCATATGGACGGTACGACCCCGCTGGAGCCCAGCCAGCACCCGATGGCACGGCTTCTCGCCGGAGAGCAGTCCGTCGTTCAAGAAATGTGGATTAAGCCCAAGCAGGGCCCGTTCAGCATTGTGCAGGTCAAAGCCAAGCGGCTGGCAGGATGGCGGGGCAAGGCGATTGGCTACATGCTCATTACCCACGACATCACAAAACAAAAATGGGACGAGAAGCGGCTGATGGTCAGTGAGCAGCGCTATAAATCCATGTTTGAGCACAATCCGGATATGGTGGTGTGGCTTAACCTGGACGGCCGTTTCTTGAGTGTAAATCCAGCCGCAGAGCGATTGACCGGCTTCACGGCACGGGAGCTGCTGGAGCAGCCCTTCACGATGCTGTTTCATTCAGACGACAGGGGAGCCGTCCTGTCGATGCTGACCAATCTTCGGAATGAAGCGGGCTCCATGCAGTTTGAAATCCGGCTCCAGCACAAAAAAGAGCAGCTCATCGACGTGAATATGACCGTTATCCCTATCACCGTCGAGGATCGCTTAGTCGGCGCTTACGTGATTGCCCAAAATATCACCATCCGCAAAATGGCGGAGGCAACCGTTCAGCATTTGGCTTACCATGATACATTAACCGGGCTGCCGAATCGGCTGCTGTTTTTTCAGATGCTCTCTGGTGCCATTGAGCAATCCGCCCGAGATGGATCGCCGATGTCGCTGCTGTTTATTGATCTGAATCGCTTCAAGCTGGTTAACGATACGATGGGCCATGCGGCAGGAGATCGCCTGCTTCAAGAAACGGCCAATCGGATCAACGGCTGTCTGAATGGACGTGGAGCACTCGCCAGGCTAAGCGGGGATGAGTTCGTCATCCTGCTCCAAAATGCCCTGCCCGCCGACGCCGAGCAGCTTGCCCAGCGGATGATCTCCAATTTCAGCGAGCCTGTCACCTGGGACGGCTATTCCCTGTTCGTTTCTATGAGCATCGGCATCAGCCTGTACCCTGAAAATGGAAGCACCGCCGAGCAGCTGCTGCAATTTGCGGACATTGCGATGTACCGGATGAAGGAAAAGCAGCAGAACGGCTATATTTTTTTTGAAACGGAAATGAATGAAACGATCCAGCGGCGCATGACGCTGGAAAAGGAGCTTCGGCAGGCTGTGGAGAAAAAGCAGTTTATGCTCTATTATCAGCCTCAGATCGACGGGGCGAGCGGGCGTATCTCGGGCATGGAAGCGTTGCTGCGCTGGCTGCATCCGGAGCGCGGCTTGGTTCCGCCGCAGGATTTCATTCCGCTGGCAGAAGAAACCGGGCTCATCGTTCCGCTGGGGGAATGGGTGCTGGAAACAGCCTGCCGGCAAAACCAATTGTGGCGGGACGCCGGACTGCCGCCCATCACGATCGCCGTAAATATTTCCATGCGCCAGTTTCAGGAAGAACGGCTTATATCTGTCGTGGAACGAATTGTACAAGAACAGCGCCTGGAGCCCGGCACACTGGAGCTCGAAATTACAGAGAGTGTCGGCCTTCAAGGCACAGAACAGGTTATTGAAAAGCTGGAGCGGATTAAGCAGCTCGGCGTCAGTATCGCCATCGATGATTTCGGCACCGGGTACAGCTCGCTGCATTATTTGCGGCGGCTGCCTGTGGATACGCTCAAAATCGACCGTTCCTTCATTCGTGATATGACGTTTGCAGAAAATGGAATCACCTTCGTACAATCCATTCTCTCCCTTGCCCACAGTTTGCAGCTGAATGTGCTCGCCGAGGGTGTGGAGCACGAATCCCAGCAGCTCGCCCTCCGCCAGCTCGGCTGCGAACGAATGCAGGGCTATTATTTCTCCCGTCCCGTTCCCGCCGGGGAAGCCGAGCTGCTGCTGCAGCACGAAATGACCGCGGGCTCCAAAGCGCCCCGAATGGGTTAAACGAGCGTGTTAGACAGGTTAGCTGCAGCTGCACTTATCAACGAATAATAACCCACAAGAGCACCGCTGCCGCCCCGCCGATCCATGATCCGAGGACGTTCACGGCATCGTTGTTCATGCCGCGCAGCCCACGCGCACGCATGGCCGAGCGGCCGCAGTGCTCGCTTCGCTCCAGCTCGCGCCCGCATACGGTGCAGCGGTACGTCTGCTGGAGGGTTGCCCCGAGCAGCGAATCCGCCAATGAGCCGATTAGCCCTCCGGCGGCGCCCAGCGCAGGCAGCAGTGCCAGTGGCAGCGCAGCCTCATGCGGCCGGGAGGCGTCGGGCAGCAGCGCTGCAAGCCCCCATGCAGCCGCGCCGATAAATGTGCCTCCGGCAAGGGACGCCATGATTCCCAGCGGCGTTACCCCGCCGGAGGTGCCGGCCGGCACCTTCCGGCCGTTTAATATCGAACGGGGCGCTGTCCGGCTAAGACCCCCCACCTCCGTCGCCCACGTATCGGCGGTTACCGCCGCCATGACCCCGACATAGGCTGCCCAGAGGGAGGCCTCCTGCGGCCATAACGCATGCAGCACACACAGCAGCACCCCCATCCCCCCGTTGGCAAGCACCTGTCCGGCATCACGGGCTCCGCTTTTTTCATATCCGCTTTCCGCCTGCCGTTTACGTTCACGCTTCCATTTGGACAATACGGAAGAAGTGATAAAAAAGGCGATCATCAGCCCGAACCATGGCGATGTGCCAAGCGCATACAGCAGCGTTCCCGTCAATCCTGCGGCGATGGCCCCGCTGCGCGACAACCAGCCGCGCCAATAGGCAAGCGCTGCAATGCATAGACTACCCGCCCCGCCAATCCACCAATCCATGGATTTGCACGCTCCCTTCCGACAATTCAATCCGGCACAAGCCCGGAGGATTCAATTTTCGACATTTATCGATGAATTATTTTTAACCGAAGCAGGAAGATTCCCTGTTAGCGGGGAATACAGTTATGAAGCATCTTTTTCAGCATGTTATTGCACGACAAGGGAGGGCCCTCCGTGGACGATTCATCTGAATTCGGGCAGCAATTCGGGCAGCACCCTTACCAATCAGAGCCTGATTCCGAGGAGCTGCTTCGGATTATTTTTGATTATACAGCCAAAATCGCCAACGAGCGCAATCTGGATAACGTCCTGATGCTCATGGCGGATATGGGCAAAGAAATCGTCGTTTCCGACCGCTGCACGGTCTGGCTGCTGGAGGGAGAATGGCTCCGAACCAAGGTGGCGCATGGCGTACCCGAGCTGAAAATTCCGAGCAGCAGCGGCCTTGTCGGCCACGCGATTGAAACCGGCGAGCCGGTGTTCATCGATGACGCCTATCTGGACCCGCGCTGGTACAATACCGATAAGGAGACCGGATACTGCACCAAAGCCATTATGGTCATTCCGTTCCGCAATAACGAAGGGAAGATGATGGGCGCATACCAGGCAATTAACAAGCTGACCTCGAGTGCGGTATTTACCGAAGCCGATGTCCGGAATTTGACCCTCGCCGCCTCCTACTCCGGCAAATCGCTGGAAGCCGCCCAGCTAACGCAGGAAATCGAGGAAACGCAGAAGGAAATTATTTTTACAATGGGCGAAATCGGCGAAAGCCGCTCTCAGGAAACCGGCTGCCATGTAAAGCGTGTGGCCGAATATTCCTATATACTGGCACTGGGTTTAGGCTTAAGCCCTACGGAAGCCGAGCTGCTCAAGGTCGCTTCTCCCATGCATGATATCGGTAAAGTGGCGATTCCGGATACTATTCTCAATAAGCCGGGCAAATTAACTGAAGAGGAATTTGAGCTGATGAAAACCCATACGACCATCGGCTATAACCTGCTCAAAGCTTCCACCCGGCGGCTGCTCCAAGCTGCGGCTATTGTGGCCCATGAGCATCATGAGAAATGGAACGGCGGGGGGTATCCGCGCGGCCTGAAGGGGGATGAGATCCACCTGTACGGGCGTATTACCGCCGTGGCCGATGTGTTCGATGCCTTAAGCTGTGAACGGGTTTACAAAAAGGCATGGCCGCTGGACCGTATCCTGCAGCTGTTTCAGGAGGAACGGGGACAGCATTTTGACCCGCTAATTGTAGATGTGCTGATGAAAAGCTTGCCTGATATATTGAAAATACAAAACCTATACAAGGATATGTAGGCCTGAACTGAACGTTCTGCACGATGGGGCTGCCCGGCACTTGAAGGCCAGGCAGCCCCAGTTCATTATTTTATATCAACCGGAAGGCTGCCTCCCCCCATGTTTCTTCATCCCAGCGCAAGCTTACCTGGTCGCCGTCTGCCAGCGGAGATACTCCGGCCGGTGTGCCGGTAAAAATAATATCCCCTGCCCCCAAGCCATAATGAAGGGCGCAGTAATCCAGCAGGTGCTGCAGACTGAAAATCATGTCCGTTGTCACCCCGCGCTGCACCTGTACGCCGTTTTTGAGTAGGGAAAAAGACTTCAATCCAGCTTGCTCTACGCCCGGAAAAGGGCGGAAGGCTGTAATCGGAGCCGAATGCAGGAACCCTTTGGCTGCCAGCCACGGATGCCCCTTTTTCTTCAATACGCTCTGCACGTCGCGCAAGGTCAAGTCAAGCCCAAGCGCCATGCCGTCAATCAGCTCGTCTGCGGTTACCCCCGGCTCGTAGCTGCGGCCGATACGAACAACCAGCTCCACTTCATGATGAAGCTCGCCCTTTGCGCCGGGAAGTGTAATGACCTGCCCATCCAGCGGCACCAGCGCGTGCGTCGGCTTCGTAAACAGCATCGGCTCCTCCGGTACATCATTGCCCAGTTCGGCGGCGTGCAGCCGGTAATTACGGCCGACACAGTAAATGTTGCGAATCCCATCCAAAGCGCTCATTCGATTTCTCTCCTTTGTCTCAACCGCTTGTTGTATAAGGCACTTCCTCCATTATAGCTCAATTCGGAGGCTGGACAAAAACAGAACTCATACTCGCCCTGCTCAGCTTCCTTGCCACCGGGCAAGCCGAAAAACAAACGCCCCGAAAGCCGCCGCATGTCCAGCGTCTTCCAGGGCATTCCCTTAGTCCGAACCGTCCGTCAAATCAAGCAGTCTCTTGACGACTACCGCAGCTTGGGCGCGCGTCGCGTGATCCAGCGGCATAAAAAATCCGCCGGGAAGCCCGCTCATCAAGCCTGTATCTGCAGCGCCGTAAACACTTTGTCTCGCCCATTCCGAGATGGAGTCCTCATCGGCGTAGGAGCTCCGCTCCGTCTCGCCCCCCTCCTCCATGTCCCAGACTTGGCCGGCAGCGGTCCTGTACGCCCGCATCAGCATCGATGCCATTTGCTCGCGGGTAATCGGAGCCTGCGGGTCGAACCGGCTCTCGCTAATGCCGTTAATCAGTCCGGCTTCATAAGCCATGTAGACGACGTCCCTGTACCAGGCAGTGTCCAGCACATCGGTAAAAATTCGCGGCTTGCTGACAGAACCGGCCTTGGCCTTGGAGCCGAGTCCCCGCACAAGAAGTGCGGCAAATTCGGCGCGGGACACCTTCGTCTCGGGGGCAAAGCTGCTGTCGCTTACCCCGCTGATCACATGCCGGGCTGCAAGCAGCTCGACCTCTGTTCTGGCCCAATGACCGGCTAAATCTTCGAACGTTCCGG
This sequence comes from Paenibacillus sp. y28, assembly GCF_037137075.1. NCBI lineage: Bacteria > Bacillati > Bacillota > Bacilli > Caryophanales > Paenibacillaceae > Paenibacillus > Paenibacillus sp. y28. The sequence goes on along the minus strand of NZ_JBBBNV010000016.1, from coordinate 35,036 downwards.
TGTACTCCATGACCACATAAGACGAGAAGTGGCTTAGTGCAGCGCTGATCCCTTGCTTCTCCCCGCTGTCCTGAATCCGGCCGCCGATGTAGCCCCACTGTCCGGACGCCGTGTTATAATAATAAATTCCCAGCTTCTTCGAGTCGCCTGTCATCCCGTCAGGCAAAAGCCAGACCACAGTAACCGGCTTATTCAAGCCTTGAATCGCTTGGCCTTCTACCTTAAGCTCCAGATCGCTGACCGCCATTTTGTCCAGCAGGTTTTGCGGCTTCGCCTTCAGCATCCGGCTGCTCATCGCCCGGTCGGTAATTGTAAGCTCCACTGTGCCGGTAATGTTCCCGACAAACAGTACGCCCGGCGGCAGCTCGAGGATTTGTTTGTTTGTCTGGATACGGATGGGTTTATTCCGTTCTTCGGCCAAGCTGATGACCGAAGCATTCATGACGACATGCACGACCTGAATCGGGCGATCGGCACGCGCATCAATAAGTAAGGCCTGCTGATCCTCGGCGGCAAGCGTTTTTTTCCACGAGTCTTCGTTGCCTTGGATCGTCAGCGTTTCGCCTGTAATTTCCGGCTTCGGCTCCTCCGGCTCCAGATAAATCCCGCCCCCGCCTCCGCCGCCTCCCGACGAGCTGCCTATGATCGTGTAATTGAACGTTTTGACGGGGCTGACCGTTTTATGTTTGACTGCTATAACCTTCAAATTGGTACTGTTCTTAAGCGTAAAGGGACCTGTATACTGCATCGTCGGCGTCGTGCCCGCAACCGGCGTGCTTCCATCCGTCGTGTAATAAATGGCCGCCCCCGTCTCCGTGCTTGTCAGATGGATTGCAACCGTGCTTATGTAGGTGCCGGACCCCGGGCTAGCACTCGGAGGCTCCGGTAAAATGGACGCTGTAGTAACCTCACTGGCTACCAGCTTCTCCTGATCACTGTCGTCGGCTTGAATCTCATACGTCCCCGCCTCGGTAAGCGCAAAAGTAACATGACCGAAATCCGTCTTGGCTATCGTACTGCGCTGCTCACGCAGCGTTTGGCCTGTGGCCGGATCGGTCAGCTTGACATTCAGAGCGGCTGTTCCGTAAACCAGCTCCGCGACGTTCCCTTGATAATCCTCGCTTTCGATTCTAAAGTTCAGCTCACCCTGCCGGTTTAATTCGCCCCCGGTGTGTGTCATGTGCAGCCTCGGTACAGCAAAGGAAGCCTGGCCGTCAATCAGGCCGCTGCCATACCAGGAATCGCTCCCCAGAGTGCCGAGATCCTGCGCGGTTTCCTTTAATATTCGCTTCATCTGCTCCGGGCCGACATTCATATTAGCGGCCTTGAGCAGCGCTGCCAAGCCGGAAACATACGGCGCCGCCACAGAGGTTCCAGCCTCCTGCACATACCCGCCGCCGTTTCTCAGGGTATAGATCCGGACGCCCGGGGCCACAACATCCACTTCAGGCCCCACATTCGAGAAATCGGCCAGCTGCACCTTTCCGTTCACCAAATCTACGGCGCCTACCGCCAAGACATTCGGAAGAGCCGCCGGGAAATTAACCGGCACATCATAGGCGATGCTGTTATCCGGTATGTTGGCGCTCGGCAGATCGCCGGGCTGACCAGCGGTATAGTGATTGCTGTCATTGCCTGTCGAAGCGATGACGACAACTCCCCGGGAAACAGCATAATTCACGGCATCCATCTCCATGGAGGATGTATTTTCCTTTTGCACGCCATCCACCATCCGGTACCGCTCCCGTCCGATGCTGAGGTTAATGATATCGGCTCCATGATCCGCCGCCCAGCGAATGGCCTCGCTGGTGGCAGTGGAAGTGCCGCTGCCCCTCGCATCCAATACCTTGACCGGAATAATGTAGGCCCCCGCCGCAATTCCGGCGATACCGAGCTGATTATTCGCAGCAGCGGCGATAACACCGGCTACCGCGGTGCCGTGCCCGTTGTCGTCGCTTTGCGCGCCCTGCACAATCGGACGATTGTTCACGAAATCATAGCCTGCCATTACCCTGCCGGCCAATTCCTCGTGCTGCCCGTCCACACCGGTATCGAGGACAGCGATTTTAACGCTGCTGCGATCAGGCACCTTGCTCCATGCGTATGTCATATTCGTTACCGTTGCCCCCCACTGCTTCCCCGCCGTGTAGTCCGGGTCATTGGGGCTTGCAAGCGGGTCAGACTCGCCGCCGCTTCCTGCGTCAGTTACAGCGGGCGCCTCCAGCGCCTTCATCCAATAGACCGGCTCGGCGTATTCAACATCGGGATGGTTCTGCAAAGCCAGGATGGTCTCATCCGCAGTCTTGTCGGAGGGAACTTCAATTTCCTCATAGGACGGGGCCGGACTGGTGTCCGCAAGGACGCTCGCAGAATAGGCGCGCAGGCCCATAACGGCATGATTGCTTCTGTATTTGACGGCGATCTTGCCCGGTACAACCAATTGGTCGTGTGAAGCGACACGCGTCCGCCGTACCTCCGCCGGTCCGTCTTGATGACCCGTCACTGCAGCGCGACCATGAATGGACACCCCTTGAGTTTGCTGGCCTCCCTGCAAGGCAGCCGCATGCGTGTACCCGATGCCGAAGCCGGGCAGCACCGATGAAATCAGCAGCATGGCAGCCAGCCAGAGCGGCTTCATATGGTTGAGCAAATCGTTTTCCCTCCTTGAGTACCGAAATATAAATTTTAGGTCAACAGCCGATCAGGATGATTCGTACATATCCAAATAGCAGGGCTCCATGCGGCCAAGGCCTGGATAGCTTCCGGTTCGTCCACCGTCCACGCCATCAAGCCGATTTGCTGCGCCTCACACCAATCCGCCAGCTCTCTGGTAATGAAGCGGTAATGAACGGAAAGCATGGCTGCTCCCGCCGCCGCAAGCTGTTCCTTGCTCATTGGCGGCAGCCCCTCAAAAAGCAGCCCGGTCCTGATAGCCGGGGCCAGCGAGTGAACTTGCCGGGCGGCCTCATGATCAAAGGAGGTTACCACCACCTGCTGCTCCATCCCGTTCCGGATGATGCGCTCCGCGACAACGGAGGCAAGCTCCGGATACAGACCGCCCGTTGTTTTCAGCTCAAGGTTGAGCATCGTACGATGCTTCGCCAAACGCAGCACCTCATCAAGATGCGGAATCCGTTCCTTGGCGAATGCGGGGCTGTACCAGCTTCCTGCATCCAGCCGTGCAAGCTCCGTAAAAGTTGTATCCTTAACCCAGCCTGACCCGTCGGTCGTCCGTTCCAGCGTATAATCATGAATGACGACGGGCTGGCCGTCCCGGCTGAGCTGAACATCAAGCTCTATTCCGGTCACACGGGAATTACCAAGCGCCATTCGAAACGCCGCCATCGTATTTTCCGGAGCCCGTCCTGACCAGCCCCGGTGAGCAAAGCACGGATTTGCAACCATCGGCGTCCTCCTATTCCTTGGCCCGGACAGAACCGTCCGGCAGCACCTTGGCATTGATTGAAAGACTGCTTAATCGCGCCAGCAGCTTCGCGGCCGCTTCTCCTTCCAGCGGCTTCGGATTCGCCAGCTCGGTAAGCACGGGAACGACATTCAGGGAACAGCCGGAGATTTTGCCGCAGCTTGCCTGTAAAATTGCCGAATCCCACGTTTTGGCAAGCGGGTTTTTGGTGAAGATGAAATTACCCAGACTGTAGGCTATCCATTTGCCCTTGTACGTCTCAAACCCTTGCAGCACGTGCGGATGTCCTCCGACGATGAGATCCGCCCCGGCATCAATATATTGATAAGCTAAATTTTTTTGGTAATTCGCCGGTGTATCTTCGCGCTCTACGCCCCAATGCGGGACAACGATGACAAAATCCGCCGCTGCCTTGGCTTTGCGGATCGCCTCCAGCGGCAGGATGGTGCTGTATGTTTCCGCAACGCCGGCCTGGTTTTTTCCGGCCTTCCAGGATGCGACGGGAATAAACCGGCTGAAGCCGAGAAAGGCGATGTTAAACCCGTTTACTTCCAATATAGCGGGCTCATAGGCCGCCTCGATATTGGAGCCGGCTCCGAAATAGCGCAGGCCATGCGCATCCAAATGCTTTATCGTATCCAGCAGTCCCGTCACGCCGTAGTCCAAAATATGATTATTGGCCAGGTTCACCACATCGAATCCCGCTTCTTTGAAGGCGGAGAGCGCCTTGGGTGAAGACTTGTACTCATAAGCATTTACACCCGTTCCTTTGCCCCTGTCCGTTACAGGCGTCTCCAGGTTGGCAATGCTGATATCCGCCTTCTGAAGCAGCTCCCGCACCTCCAGATAAGGATAATCGTAGCCGCTGCGCTTCAGCACATCCTCTACCGTGCTCGCCCACATTACATCACCGACAAACGCCATGGTCACACGCGGCTCATCGCCTGAGGAAGCTTTCTCCGGCACAGACGCGCCGCCTCCGGCCGCACCTTGTCCAGCCGTGCCTATACCGGAAGCATTCCCGTTCCGGGCTGCGCCTTCTGTAGGAACGGCGGTCTCCGGCTTGCTGCCGGAAGAATTCCCGACCCGCGCCTGGCCTTGGGAGGAGCCTCCGGCTTGCTGTCCTGCGGATGCAGCCTCATCCATGCCGGCGCCGGCTTCAATGCCGCTGGACGCTGGCAGCGCAGGCCTGGACATGAGGATGTTATAGCCCAGTAAAACGACAGCCGCAATCAAAAGCAGGCCGATAAGGGCGAGCAGACCGGCGAACAAGCGGCTGTTCCGGCGCCGCCTCCGCTGGCGCTCCAACTCGCGGCGTTCCGTCCGTGACAGGCTCATGTGCGATAATCTCCTCTATGAATGTAGTAAACAAATTTCTCCGTCTACTATTATATCAAAAATGAATAGTCCCCGTTTTACTATAATTGTTTTTTCCGTTCCCATTCATCAGTTATCCGCTTCATTTACTATTTTTTTGTAAATCTAAAGGCGCCATCAACGGGATAAGAGCACGCTATCCAGATCTCAATTTTTGTTCAAGTATAAATTTTTTTTATTACAATGGGGATCAAAGAGCAGACGATAACACTGCCCGTTCCGTTCAGGCGAGAGTAAAAAAAGCTGCCGACCTTATCGTCGACAGCTATCTGTTTCTTATTGGCTTATTGGCTTAGAAGTTTGACGAATTCATAGCAGCACCGAAAATCCCGGCAAGTAAAACAGCGAATACAACATAAAAAATAATCGAAACAACAATACTGATAAGCAGCCACAGCAGTGCTGCTTTGGCCCAGTTAGCCTTCGACGGGTTTGTGTCGCCGCCGAACCCCCAGACAAACAGCATAATGATGTTCACGATAGGAATGAAAGTAATCAGGTACGTAATAAACCAATCTTTTACAGTCAAAACTGGCGCTGTTTGAGCATTCGCTGCTTGAAAGCCAGGGTTGGTTGAAGGTTGTGGATTCACTATAACCTCTCCTTATATGTAATTGTTTTCCTGATACAAATGAAATCATAAACCGATATGCAGTTATTGTCAATTGCAAAAACGAATAAATTTTTCCATTATTTCAAATAAAATAGGTATAAATACCCATTAATTTTCATATACAGAGGAATTTTTTTTATTTTCCAACAAAAATAAAGGTCCTTTATACCCATAACTTCAGAATCATCTTTTTATTCACCAAGAAATTTCTACAATTCTTTCTATTTTATCAGCGGATTGTAAGCTTCCAGAAATTTGAAGTTCTTCGATTAGCGGGCATATAACGAAGAAAAGAGCCCTCCAGTTATTTTATAGACAGAAATAAGCGGGAGCAGCTGTATTATAACTATGCACCTCTTTACTGTAAAAATGCCGGCGTTTTCCTCACGGCACACACAGGGGAACCTGGAAAAGCGCTTCCCGGCCGGCCTACCGTTTGTTCCCTTCCGGTGACTCGGGCAAGAGCTTGCCGTTGGTTTGCCTGCAGCTTGTTTCAGCTGGTCGCAGCTTCCGGCTCCACGCTGGAGATGATTTGATTCCCCGGATGGCCGTTGTTTCTGCCTGTTCAGAGTACAGCCTTACCGCAGAAAATCACCTGCCGTAAGCGTACATAACAAAAACCCCTTCGCCTACCCGGCAAAGGGGAGCCTTGCCTTGCGCCCTGAGTTTAAACCTGCTTCAACGAAAAACTCCGCTCATGCTCCTCCAGCTCAAAAAAGTGCGGCCGCTCGTTCGGCGTACGGTTCGGAGCGTGAATGGCCAGCACCAGCCGGCCGTCGAATGCCCGGAATACCATGCCATGCCCTCCGTCACTCTGGAACAAGGCCTGATCTTCCTGAACCCACGGCCCCGTAATCTGCCCGTTTGCCGAGACGGCAATGCCCAGCGCGTAGGTGTTGTTAATGAAGCTGGCCCACAGCATCAGCAGCGCCCCCGACGCCGCACGAAACAAAAACGGGCCATCCGTAACATAGTTCAATTGATCCTGGTATTTCTCCGAGATGAACGGCGTCGTCCACGGCGCCTCGGAAGCGCAAAATAACACCACGGGCGCTCCGGCAGCGGACGTTAAATCTGCCGTTAGCCGGACTGCGCACACCTCGCCGTCGCCTACCTGCTGCCACTCGTGGCAAAATACCATCCATGGCTGTCCGCTGTCGTCCACAAACAAGGTGCCGTCAGTCAAGGCAGCACCAATCCTCGGGAGTCACAGGGCCGTCACTGTGCGGCTCATACGGGCCAAGCAGGCTGTCCGATACCAGTACGGCTGTACCCAGCAGTTGATTGTCCTTCCGCCGGAAGGTGGCAAGCATGTAATAGCGTCCTTTGTACTCGTGCACCTCCGGCGCCCAGAAATTCCGTTCCGAATAAAAGCCCTCGCCGGGACGAAACACGGGAAAGGGACCCTCCCACTGCTTCAGATCCGTCCCGACATACGCGTCAAAGCCGGTACCCGGCCCCCAAATATTTTTGTCCGTGCTGCCGAACAAATAATAGGTTCCTTCCTTCTCTACGGGGAGGACGAACGGATCCCGGATTTGAATTTCTTCATTCAGTATCATTGAACTCCCGCTTTCTCCGCTAGAAATAAAAGTAAACAAACGGGACTCGCTTCGGCTTGCGAGCGAGTCCCGGCCTATTAAATTCCGAAGGTCATTCCGCCGTTGACAGACAGGCACTGACCGGTAATAAACTTGGCATCTTCCGAAGCCAGGAAGACAATGGCCGATGCGATATCGCTGGGCTCTCCCATTTTTCTGAGCGGCACCTGCTTGCTGTAATGATCCGTCTGAACGCCTTCATGGCGTTCCACAGGAATCCAGCCGGGTGCGATCAGGTTGACGCGGATGCCGGACGGGCCGAGCTCGCTCGCCCACGAACGAGTCATGCCAATCATGGACGATTTAGCCGTGACATAGCTGGAGAAATTCGGATTGCCCAGCTGAACGACCTCACTGCCAATATTGATAATGCTTCCGCGGCCTTGGGCCTTCATATGCGGCAGCACGGCCTTCACCAGCAGCAGCGGCGCCTTCACAAAGAAATGAAGCTGGTCCAAATACAGCTCCCATGTACTCTCCTCGATAGACAGCATTGGCTGCGGTCCTGTCGCATTGTTGACCAAAATATCGACCGGACGCCCGAAATGCTTGCTGATTTGGTCCATCAGCCCTTCGACGCCGGCTTCCTGTGTAACGTCGGCGCGGAAGGCCGCCGCCTTGCCTCCGGCCTCTTGAATCAGCTCTACCGTCCGCTCAGCATCGGCGGAGCTGCTGTTGTAATTCACTGCCACGCTGGTGCCCTCGTCGGCCAGGGCCTTGCAAATCCAGCGGCCGAGCCCCCTGGAGCCCCCCGTCACCAGCGCAACGGAACCGTTTAATTTTTTTCCGGACAGCATGTTTCTCTCCTCCTCCTGATGTCTCGTACGCTTCAGGTATCAGGCCAGACGAAACTCAATGTCCTCCCCCCGGCAGTCTACCGTCAGCGTCTTCCCGTCCAAAAACCACATGTCACTGCTTTCCATATAAAAGGTCATTTTGCCGGTTTGGGCACTAATCCCGGCTTCATAGGGCACATCCTTGGCAATACCGAGCCGGAAAGGCTCATTTCCGCCTTCGCCGGCATAACGCACGTACAGCCGAATACAGTCCCCCGCCTGATAGCCCCACTCATTCAAGAAACAAAATGCAGCTGCCGGAGTAACAATGAGATTCATCCATTTGACCTTCCTTCCGCTGGATTGTAGACATTCCTTGGAACGATGAAAACGGATTCATTGCAGTTCTAGCTTCATTGTACTCGGTTTGCGTCTTGGTTTAAAGCGGCATCAGATCAAAAAAACAAACTGGCACAGGTACAGCTTACCATAAGTTCCGTACAAGTCATACCTGATTTTCATTCTGGCGGGCCGGGCCAAAAAGGTAAAAGCGGAGGGAGCGAGCCTCTTTCTTGTCACCGTGATCCGGCTATGGCACAAGCTCTGCGTCCTTCTTCCCGGCCGTAGATCAGCTTCCTTCCCTTGCGGTGCGGAATGCATAGCGGCGTCCCGAGCAGCGGGTCCACGGTAATGCGGCAGCCCATCCGGAATACAGTCTGAAGCGTCCCGGCTTCAAGCGGAATCGGGAGGTTATGCCGAAAACAAGGCTCGAAACAAACGCAGTCAGCAGCACGAGCAGCAGCTCGCGGCAGCCTTCCCTGTTGAACTCGATAAAAAATGAAACACACCTCCCCCTCTTTTCATCTCATGCTTTAGAGAACGGGCTTTGTGCCGTAAAAAAAGAGAAAAGACGAGTCGACTTCCCTCTCTTTTCTCCCTCTTGGCCTTACTTCTGCAGCTTGAAAATATCATACAGCTCATCCAGCAGCTTGTGGGCCGTCAAATAACCCCCGGCCAAATTCCAATTGACCTCATCCACCATATAAATTTGATTCCTTTTATAGGCTTCGAGATTTTTCCAAAGCGGATGGCTTGTCCATTCTTCATAGGTTTTCTCCATTGCCTTGGTATCCGTACCGGTATAGAAATTGACGATCATCTCCGCGTTCAAATCCGGGATGCTCTCTTTGGAGCTCAGCTTGGTACCCCACACGTCCTTGTCATGCCCCGGAGGACGGGTGAAGCCCAGCTCCTGAAGAATTTTGCCGGCGTAGCCCATATAATAAACCCGGGCATGATCCGAACGGAAATTCATAATGGCAATTTCAATCGGGAGCCGCGCTCCCATTTTGGCTTTAAAATCAACCACCCGTTTATCCCAGTCCGCCAGCAGCCTCTTCGCCTCGTCCTGCCGGTTCAGGGCTTCGCCCGCCAGCTGCAGGCCTTCTTTCCATTCATACAGCTCCTTGACCATTACGGTCGGGGCAATCTTCGACAATTGATCGTTAATGGCTTCATGACGGAATTTGGACGTAATGATCAAATCCGGCTTCAGCTTATAAATTTCCTCCAGGTTCGGCTGCGTTTCCAGTCCGAGCAGCTGAACGCCTTCCAGCTCATTTTTCAAATAATCGTAAACCGGCTTATCCCCATGCGCCTGCACGACACCGACAGGCTTCACGCCCAAGGCCACCACCACATCCGTGCCGCCTTGATACAGCGTGACGACGCGTTTGGGCGTTCCTTTCATTTCAGTCGTGCCCATCTCATGCTTGATGAGGCGCACCTCATCGTCCGGCTTGGCGGCTGAGCCGTTTTCTGCCCCGCTTCCTGCCGTTGCTTGCTTCTGTGAATCTGCGGTGCCGCTCGCCCCGCAGCCCATCACCCCGATCATCAGCATGACCATAGCCGTGATAATCAGCACTAGCTTGCTTCCCCTCAACATGTCCCCGTTCCTTTCTCTTGAACCAGGCGGCTTGCTTCAGAATGACGCTTGTCCGTCGCTCGAACCGCTTGATTGATATTGATTATCATTAATAATTATACGAAATCGGAACTTGATGAACATGGACATTTACGTCTACTGTTTGGATGAATCCGTCATTAGAAGCTTGTACGCCCGGTCCATTAAGAGACGGTTGGAAAGAGAATTATAGCTGGTATAGAGATGCTGCCTTTCAAAAATGGTATGTACCGTCCCGCTGCGTACCGCGCGAAGGTCCTGCCACACCTCATGCGAGATCAAACGGCTTCTCTCCCGCTGGATCGCCTGGCGGACCTGCGGTGATCCGTCATTCCTGAAGTTGGTCAACAAAATCCGGTCAGCCTGGAAATCCGCCAGCTGCTCGATCCGGATTTCTTTATAATGCGGTATGTTCTCCACCCCTTTGGGGACACCGAGCTGCAAATCGCCGTAAAGCACCGACCCGATATTCCGCTGGCCGAATACACACAGCTTGCCCTCCCCGATAGCGAGAACAAGAATGGTGTCTCCCTCAAGCCGGCGATGAAGCTGCTCCCGGCGCTTTTCTGCCGCCAGCTCGTAGCTCTCCAGCCACAGATCGGCTTCCCTTTCCTTGCCGACAAGCCTGGCAATCGATTGAAGGTGGGTACGCCATGTATCAAAAAACGCTAAGGTCATGGTCGGCGCAATTTGCTCAAACAGCTTCTCCTTCTGGGATTTGCCGTAATCGCGCGATTCGCCGGTTACGATCAAATCCGGCTTCGCCGTTATCAGCTTCTCCAGATCCGGCCTGGAATCGCCAACAGTAATCGTATTGCGCAGCTCCGTTGTAATCGGATATACCTCATTCACCAGTGCCGCATACGGCTCGATGCCAAGCACCATCAAATGCCCCGTAAGCCCGTGCTTCAGCGAAGCGATCCGGTCGGAATACTTAATTTTTTTTATATAATTGGTCGGGGAAATGCCGGTTGCGGCCTTGAATTTGCGGCTGAAATAAAATTCGTCGCTGAACCCTACACTGCCTGCAATGTGGCGGAAGGAATTCCGCGATGAAATCAGCGCCTGCTTGGCATGCCTGATGCGGATATCGTTTAAATGCTCCATCGGGCTTTTGCCTATTTTTTTCTTAAACAGCTTGGAGTAATAGTCCGCGCTCATCCCGGCCAGCTCCGCCAGCTTCTCCCGGGTTACCGCCGAGGCGTAATTTTGCTCCATATATCTTATGGTGCTGGCGATAGCCTGATCCGCATCCAGCTTCCGTTCGTTTCCGGCCTCCTTAAACAGCGCTACGATCATTTCCTGAAACACAATATTGGCCTGCATTTTATCCCACGGATCGGCGCTCTTGTGCTTGTCATCGATTTCATGGGCCAGCTTCAGAAGAAACTGGACATGGGTCGCGACGATCTCATAAGGCTGATCCAGCTTGGCCGGAAGGAACTGTCCCTCCGCCGCCGCCTCCAGCGCCTGAAACCGCAGCTCATAATAGGTTACGGGATACTCGGCCGGAATGGAAAAAAGCGCTTCGATGTGTGGAGGAAACAGGAACATTTTTTGCGGACGAAGCGGATAGGCTTGTCCGCCGATAATCATCTCCCCGCCCGCCTCCATAAACAATAGCAGGGTATATAATGAAGGGCTTGGCTGGAACATAGCCCGTCCGGAATCGGTATATGTAATTTTGTCCAATCGGTAATAATATGAGGCCAGCTGCCGGGCGTCATGAAGCTTATGCTGCATTCGACTTCAACCTTTCCTTACTGAGAATGATCCTCAATGTATAGTACGATAGTACGACAAAGAAATGGCCGATTCAATGTGAGAAGCTGGAAGTGTTTGTACAAAAGCGGCGGCAAGGCCTATAATAAGAAGTGCAGGCGATAAGCCACCGGAGCGGAAGCAGCATGGCGCAGCACACAAAGGGGACTGGAACCGATGAATTGGAAGCTGAATTTAGCCGTGCTATGGTTTGGTAATTTTTTGGTGATGGCGGGCATGACGATGATTACCCCGTTCCTGCCCTTGTATGTACAGGAGCTTGGCGTTACGGATACGCATCAGGTAGCGATGTGGTCCAGCTTTATTTTTGCGGGGAGCTTTGTATCCTCCTTCTTCTTTCAGCCGCTTTGGGGAAAGCTTGCCGATAAGCACGGGCGCAAGGTCATGCTGATTCGTTCCAGCCTGGGCATGACGATTGTAATCAGCCTGATGGGCCTGGCTACGCATCCGTGGCAGCTGTTCGCGCTGCGGCTGCTGAACGGCACAGTCGCCGGCTTTAATCCGGCGGCCATTGCGCTGGTCTCGGCGACGACCCCGAAGGAGCGGATGGGGTTTGCGATGGGGATTTTGCAATCCGGCTTCGTGGCCGGAACGATTCTTGGGCCGCTGTTTGGCGGCTTGCTTGAGGTCTGGATCGGATTCCGGTACATCTTCTTCCTAACCGGGGGGCTGCTCTTTGCGGCCATGCTCCTGACGGCGGCTGTGGTCAAAGAGTCATTTGACGTGCAGGCCGCGCGCAAGCAGCCGAACATGTCGATTCTGGAAAATTTCCGGCTTCTGAGCTCCGTTCCGCAGCTGAAGGCCTTGTTTACCGTAACAATCCTGCTGCAATTTGCCATGCTCAGCCCGCAATCGCTCTTGCCGCTGTTTGTACAGCGTCTAATTGGGCCCGGAGAATATGTGGCCTTCTTCGCCGGACTGGTCGGATCGGTAACCGGAATTTCCAACCTGATTGCCTCCCCCATTCTTGGACGCATCAGTGATCAACACGGGGCACAGAAGGTGCTGATGTTTTGTCTCTTGGGTGCGGGGCTTGTGTTCATCCCCCATGCATTCGTAACATCGGTCTGGCAGCTGCTGCTTTGCCGATTTTTCCTTGGCATGTGTATCGGCGGCCTGCTGCCTTCGGTCAATTCCCTCATCCGGCGCTACACGCCCGACGGCATGGAAAGCCGCTCCTTCAGCATGAATTCCAGTGCGCTGGCGCTGGGGAACATGCTTGGTCCGATACTGGGCGGGGCGTTATCCGGCCCGCTGGGCATCCGCGGTATTTTTATTATGACCGGCAGCCTGATGCTGCTGAATATGCTGTGGGTGCGGCGCACGCTGGTAGGGAGACCTGACAATGCCGAAGCGTAGCGCTCTTCACGCACGCCGTGTCAGCTGCAGCCAAAACGGATAGACCCGGCGCTTCCCTGATCTATCCGTTTTGCTGCCCATCTGCCGGCTTTTGCCGTCTGCTCTCCTATAACATGCCCGCCGGCCTGTGTGCCCGCCTTCTTTCATCCTAATTATGCAATGGAACGCGCTATTCCGCCGGATTCCTGCACCTGCATCATGCTTTTTGCATCTCAGGAAGGTCGTCCTATCCTTTTACGCGGGCGATTGCCAAACCGTCATAAGCAGGAAGCATGGCGCTCTCCAGCCGCGGATCGGTGGCTATGGCCTGGTTGAAGGCCCGCATGCCGCGTACACCCTGACCCTGCATCTCGTGATGAAGCGTTTTGCCCCGCATCAGTGTATTGTCCCCGATAACAAGCGCGCCGGGATTAGCCAGCCGGATTGCCCATTCCAGATAGGCGGGATAGTTCGCCTTGTCCGCATCGATAAAAAACAAGTCGAAGCGCGCCGCTTCCCGCTCCAGCTGCGTCAGGCTATCGAGCGCCTCGCCGATCCGGTAATCGACCTTGTCTCCGAAGCCTGCTTCGATCATATGCTGCCTGGCGATCTCGGCAAACTCCGCCTTAAGCTCCAGCGAGGTCAGCTTGCCCTGCTCGCCCAGCCCTCTGGCCAAGCAGATGCCGCTGTACCCGCCCAGCGCCCCAATCTCCAGCACCTGCCGGGCGCCGCTAATTTGCACTAGCAGTGTAAGCAGCCGGCCGTAGCCCGGAGACACGGAGATCTGCGGCATGCCCGCACGGGCAATTCCCTGCTGCACCAGGGTCAGCATATCGTCCTCGGGATACAGCGCCTCCATATACTGCTCTGCGTTTTGCTCGTTCATCCTTCGTTTCCTCCTCAATATTCCGGTAAAACATCCGGCTTTCCGCCGACATGAATTTCTGTCCGGCAATGCACAGCCGTTATTTCGCCTGCATCATGCGGCTGTCATCCATATCCTTCGGCTCCATTTCGCCTGTAAGGGCAGCGCCCGTTCAGACGCATCGTCAAGAACGGAACGTATATGATTGTTACGCCGAGCACCCTCCGTAACGGCCGGTTCGATTGTATTTGTAACCGGCCAGTCTTTCCCCTATACTTATTGTAACAATAACCGAACAGATGGAGTGAATGCAAGAATGACAGCACTACAGCTGATTGCCACCTGTCCAATGGGGCTGGAAGCAATCGTCGCCCGGGAAGTAAGGGATTTGGGCTACACCGACGTTCAAGTCGAAAACGGAAAAATCCGGTTCAAGGGGGATGAGCTCGCCATCTGTCGCGCCAATTTGTGGCTGCGTACGGCTGACCGGATTTTGATCGAGATGGGGCGGTTCGAGGCAACCACCTTTGAAGATTTATTTGAGGGCACCAAGGCGCTGCCTTGGGCTGATTGGATTCCAAGCGATGCAGAGTTCCCCGTGGAGGGACGATCCCATAAATCACAGCTCTCCAGTGTTCCGGCCTGCCAAGGCATCGTGAAGAAGGCCGTTGTCGAGAGCCTGAAGCAGCACTACCAAACCTCCTGGTTTGAAGAGACCGGCCCCCGTTACGTCATTGAAGTCGCGCTGCTGAACAACCTCGCCACCCTGACAATTGACACGACCGGGCCAAGCCTGCACAAGCGGGGCTACCGCAAGCTCGTTGCAGAGGCTCCGATCAAGGAAACGATGGCCGCAGCGATGGTGCTGCTGAGCCGCTGGACTCCGGGACGTCCGCTCGTAGACCCATTCTGCGGCTCGGGTACGATTCCGATTGAAGCCGCCATGATCGGCTGGAACATTGCGCCCGGACTGCGGCGCAAATTCAGCGCCGATCACTGGGATCGTATCGGCGCGGATCGCTGGGACGAGGCCCGGGACGAAGCCTACGATCTCGTGCGTGACGACCAGCCGCTGGACATCAGCGGTTACGACATCGATCCTGAGACGATCGACATTGCCCTGGCTGCCGCCAAGAGCGCCGGACTGGCCAAGGAAATCCGGCTGAGCGTGGCCCCTGTCGCCAAGCTGAACCTGGAGAATGCCGGCAAATACGGCTGCATCATCACGAACCCGCCATATGGCGAACGTCTCGGCGATGACAAGGAGGCGGAGAAGGTTATCCGCCAGCTCGGCCGGGCGATGCTGTGGGGCTCGACCTGGTCTGTGTTCGCTATCAGCCCGGACAAGCAATTCGAGCACTTCTTCGGCCGCAATGCCGACAAGAAGCGCAAGCTGTTCAACGGACGAATCGAATGTAATTTGTATCAATATTTGGGGCCGCTGCCGCCGCGGTCCTAGAATATGCTTCTCAGCCCTTCCGTTGCCCGATACGAAGCCGGAAGGGCTTATTTATATTCCGCTGCCCCCAGTAAGCAGCCTACGGCGAAGCCACGGGTCCAAAACGCAGCCTGATGACCGCTCCCCCCGTTCAAGGCGACGGGATAACATTTTAATGCCCATGGAACCATGATGACTTCTGCCTATTATGTACAAGAAGGAGCCGGGATTGAATCGGTGTATTTCCTTATGAATGATTCATCGTTTTCTTCATTTCTTCGCTGCACAATCCGCTGATTTTTTGGCCGGATCACGCTTGCATAGAAAAATTCAGATTGAATAATTGACAATTCATCTCATTGTAACTATTATAGTTACAACGATAAAATTTCTCATTGTTGGACGATTGGTACATGCCGAGGCTTGATCGACTGCTCGACCGACTGCTTGACCGACGCGCAGCTACAACGCGCGCTTCGAATTCGTGCGCATCGGAGATGCTGCAGTATTGGATCTTGCTGCATTTACCGAAAAGCCTGCCTGAGGGGAGTCGGCGCTGCCGCCAACCGGTCTGCATAGAGATGTTTTTTGCATCCTGGTTGTAATCTTATTGGTTACATCCATCAAAGCCGAGGCTGTGATTAAATCTGGCAGGTTCGGCTTTGTAAAAGACAACCGGACAAAAGAAACAGAACAACCATTCCAATGCAGGGAGGACATTGACAAATGAAGATTTTAGTTACCGGTGCAACAGGACAATTGGGGGCCCTGGTGGTAGAAAAGCTGCTGCAGACGGTGCCTGCGGCCAATATAGCCGTCAGTGTACGCGATACAGATAAAGCCGCTCATCTGCAAGCCAAGGGCGTAGATGTCCGACAAGGAGACTTCGATCAGCCCCAGACGCTGGAGAAGGCTTTTGCGGGCGTGGACCGTCTGCTGCTTATTTCTACCGCAGGCGAAAACCGGGTTGCGCAGCACCAAGCGGCGATAGACGCGGCCAAGCAATCCGGCGTGCGCTTCATTGCCTATACCAGCATTGTTAATGCACAGGACAGCACAGCCGATCTTGCTTCCGATCACCGCTCGACAGAGCAGCTAATCCGCGCTTCAGGCATCCCTTATTCGTTCCTGCGCAACAACTGGTATATCGAGAACGAGACCGGCAGCATCCAGGCCGTTATGCAGGGCGCGCCTTGGGTCCATGCTACGGATACCGCCAAAATCGGCTGGGCCGCCCGCCGTGACTATGCCCATGCCGCTGCTGCGGTGCTTGCCGGCGAAGGGCATGAGAATACGATTTATGAGCTGTCGGGCCCGCTCCGCACACTGGATGAGCTGGTTGAGCTGGTACAAGAGGTGCTAGGACAAGAAATTCAGATCCAAAACGTAAGCGATGCTGCGTACGCGGAGATGCTGCGGGGCACCGGCCTGCCGGACTTCCTTGTGGATATTTTTACGGATATGCAGAAAGCGATTCGCCACGGCGCACTGGCTGTTGAAGGTGCTGATCTGGAAAAGCTGCTCGGCCGCCCGGTCCAGCCGCTGCGTGAAGCAATTCGTGTTATTGCCGGAAAATAAAAGCTTGAGCAATCGAGCAGGAGACTACCCATTCATTGAGTAGCCGTCCTCTCACACCACCGTACGTACCGTTCGGTATACGGCGGTTCAACCGTTTGCGTGCAATTGTCGTAGACGCTCGTACTGGGCAGGGAAATCATAATCCCCTGCCTGTGCGAGCTTTTCCTTTGTAACCGAGCGATTCAACACCGCGCTCCCTGCGATATGCCAGTATCCCCGTCGGGTGTTTCCCCATTGATAAGCCTGCCATTCCGGTATCCCTCGCTTTCGCAGGTTTTGCACCTTCGTCCTCGGCTTCTTCCATTGCTTCCAGATGTACATGAACTCGTTCAGGTAGATGTTCGCCAATCGCGGCGACAGCGGTCCTCCTTGCGGAGAACCTTCCTCTGTTTCGCGGCGTATTCCGGGTAAGAGCGATAACTTTCCCCTCATCTATCTGCCGCATCTACATAATGGGATTCGGGCCGTATTGGACTTTGCTTTGTATTGCAAGCTCATCCGCCCCACCATGCCTTCTATGTGATTTCTGTTCGTCAGACCGAGGGTTTGCCTCCGGCTTCCTTCAGCTTCCACCTCGCGGTGGACACCCTTGCCTTTAGCTGACAGTTCCTACTGCCAAGTCTGTAGCGGACCTTCACCGCCAAGTTATCGCCCATGCCGGGCGCACAATTAAGAAGGCGGACTCCATCTGACATGGACTCCGCCTTCTCTTTGCGCCTTGGGTATGCTTATGCCCAAGCAGCCTATGTCCGAAAGCCGCTGGCATCAGCGGCCTCCGGCTCCTGCTTTACCCTCCGCCAGCAGCCAGCGCCTTAATATTTAAACGTGCTAATCAGCCGCTTCAACTCCCCGGCCATCTGGGTCAGCGAATCCGCCGATGCCGTAATTTCCTCCATGGACGCAAGCTGCTCCTGAGCGGATGCAGCGACTTCCTCAGAAACAGCGGCATTTCCGGTGGCAATCAGTGTCAGCTCCTTCGCGGCCTGGGCCACGGTCTGCACTCCCGAGGAAATTCGCTGAACAATCGTCACGACCTCCTCCACGAGTGGACCCGTTTCACTCATGCTGTCTACAATCAGGTTGAACTTGAGAATGGTATCATTCGAGATTCGCAGGCCGTCCTCTACCTCGCCTGTCACCTTCGCCATCGTAGCCACCGTGCCGGCTGTATTGTGCTGTATTTCCTGAATGAGCTGCTTAATATGTATGGTCGAATCCTGGGACTGCTCCGCCAGCTTGCGCACCTCGCTGGCCACGACCGCAAAGCCTCTTCCGTTCTCTCCCGCCCTGGCCGCCTCAATGGAGGCATTCAGCGCCAGCAGATTGGTTTGGTTCGCAATATCGCCGATCGTATTCGAGATATGGCCAATTTCCTGCACGTGATCGTGCAGCTGCTGAATCTGCTCATTAGACCGGGTCACCGACAAGGAAATGGATTTCATCTGCTCCACGGTTTGCTGAACAGCCTCGCCGCCTTCCCGGGCCTGTTCGGTCGAATGCCTCGTCAAATCCGCGACGGCCGACGTTCTGTCCGCAATGACGGCAATGCCGGAGGCGATATCGCCAAGCTGCCGGGCGTTGTCCTCCAGACTGCCGGTTTGGGTTTCGGCGCTGTCCGCAATTTCCTGCACTGCGCCGGACACCTGCTGGCTGGCCTCGCTGGTCTGCTTCGCGCTCTCGGTAAGCTCCTCTGCTGCGGCCGCGACCTGGACGGCGCTGCGATTTACATTTTCAACAAGCGAACGCAGGTTTTGCTGCATCTGTGCGAAGGCTTGTCCAAGAGCGCCGATTTCATCGTTGGATTCAATACGAATCTCTTGGGTTAAATCCCCTTCGCTCATCTGCACCGCCTGCTGCTTCATACGCTGAATCGGTCTGACAATGGAACGCAGAATGAAAACAATAAGCGCCGATCCAGCCGCCAGACAAAGCAGCATCGTAATTAGCGTTTGTCTGAAGATAGGGGACACGGCATTCGAAATTTCATCCGTGTGCATCGTGCCGGCGATTTTCCAGCCTGTGAGCGGATTCGTCATAAATGCCATCTCTTTGCTTGCCCCGTTAAACAGGTATGCGAACTCGCCCTTCTCTCCATCATACAGCTTCTTCCAAAACTCCTCCTCAGTCTCCGAGCCTGCGGCATAGGTCGGATGGGAAATAAATTTCCCGGTTTGATCGAGCAGCACCATATAGCCATCCTGGCCGATCTTTACGCTTTCCGCCTTTTTCTTCAAATCGCGGAGATCGAGGCCGATGGTGAACACCCCTTTACCGTCCGGTGTCGTTTGGGAAAGACTGACGATCACTTCTCCTGTCCCTGATGAAGCGTAGGGGGGCGTAACGGTCGCTTTATTTGGGGATGCCATCGCAAGCTTATACCAGTCACGAAGCTTATGATTGAAATCCGCCCCAAGATCAATATCGGGGGAGCTGTAAAATTGCCCGTCCTCCGTGCCGAACGAAAGACTGTTCACTTCGGGATGCAGCGCAAGATATTCGTCGAACATCGCCTGTACAGTCGGCTTGTTATAGGTAAAGCGGTCCAGCTTTTTCGAAAAAAACTGCAAATCATGATTTTTGGATTCAATAGAGCTGGAAATAATTTCATTCAGGATTGCAACATTTGTATTGGCGCTAACCATCATTTGATGCCGTACTTCAGACTGGGCACTGTTGAAGGAAAGAAAACCTACGGTGACAGTCGGTATCATCAGGATAAGGGCAAACGCGACAATTAGCTTCAGTTTAAAATTTTGGCCCAGGCGTCTCCAATCGAGTTTCATACGTTCTCAATTCCTCTCTGGTCGGTAAGTGGCATTGCAAAATATAAAGCGCTTACAAATTTAGTCGTAAATGGGCCTGGCAGTCACCCCGGCATGGATAAAACTCATCAACGCCCCCCCTTCCCAAGTTCGCGAGTGCAGCCCGGCAGCATGAGTCTGGATATGACTATGGAATTAAGCATACCAGCTTAAACCAGATTTGTAATCGGCGTTAACTGTGTCCTTCATAGGGGATTTGTACCATGTATAGCGGTTTTTCACGGGTTTTTGGACCGGTGCCGGGAATTGCTGGCTGAAGCATGAAATATTATGTAAATCATGTATTACAACAGGACTAATATAACGTCTGCACACAAGTGCGCTCTTCGACGACGAGTACACGCTGCGGCATAAGCCCGTTCACGTCTATGTCCAGCGGCAGGACAAGCAGCAGCAGCGCAAGCAGGCTCACAGAGCAATCGTGGTCCCGCCCAGGCCTTTTCCCAAGCCGCGCTCTGAATTAAATGAGAAGAACGCTTGCCGACGCTGCCCGCAAGTGCGGTTAGGAGCAACGGGACTGCTCTGGGCTGTATGCAGCGCCGGGGACGTCCAAATTTTTCATATCGTCATGAATATATAAGGGATTGGGACATACATCTGAATTATGGAAATTCCCGCTTGTTCAGGAGGATGCTATGCGCAATAACCGTAAAAGCTGGCTTATTATTCAAATTGCCGCCACCTATATGGGCACTGTTGTAGGTGCGGGCTTCGCTTCCGGGCTGTCCATCATGCAGTATTTTACCCATTTCGGCGCCTACGGCCTGGCCGGTATTTTGGTCAGCACACTGTTGTTTCTGTGGCTTGGAACGAAGATGATGGTGCTGTCCCGCCGGATTGGGGCTTATTCCCACCAGGAGCTGAATACGCATTTGTTCGGTCCTTATTTCGGAAAAGCAGCCAATGCAATCAGCTTTGTCATCCTGTTCGGCGTTACTGCGGTGAT
Organism: Paenibacillus sp. y28; assembly: GCF_037137075.1. Taxonomy (NCBI): domain Bacteria; kingdom Bacillati; phylum Bacillota; class Bacilli; order Caryophanales; family Paenibacillaceae; genus Paenibacillus; species Paenibacillus sp. y28. The sequence goes on along the minus strand of NZ_JBBBNV010000016.1, from coordinate 14,513 downwards.
GCTTTCCGGCGCCGGCTCCATCTTCAGAGAGCAAATCGGCCTGTCCGAGCAGTGGGGGATTCTGCTGAATCTGGTTTTGATTTACTTGGTGCTGAGCCGCCAGCTGAAGGGCATTTTGCTTATCAATACGCTAGTTGTACCGATGATGGTGTTCTTCGCCCTCGTTGTCGGGATTTCTTATTTTTCGGCCGACGCCCTGTTCGGCACAAGCGCCTGGCAGCTGAAGCAGGTACAGCATTTGGAATGGATCATTAGCCCGTTTGCATATGTCGCTCTGAATTTGACAACACTTCAGGCTGTGCTCGTTCCGCTGGGCAAGGAGATTGAGGATGAGCAGATATTGACCTGGGGCGGGATTTGGGGAGGAATCGGGATTGGGCTGCTGCTGCTGACCAGCCATGTCTCCATGAATTCGCTGATGCCCCAAATTTTGAATTTTGACATCCCGATGGCAGAGGTCATCAGGGAGCTGGGCCATTTCATGCACATCTTGTTTATTCTGGTCATCTACGGGGAAATCTTTACCACCTTGATTGGCAACGTATTCGGGATGACAAGGCAGATTCAGAGCCTATACCCCGCCCTCTCGACCAAATTGCTTATTGTGACGATCTTGCTCGCCTGCTTTATCGTCAGTCAAATCAGCTATGCTATGCTGCTTTCCCATTTGTATACGCTGTTCGGCTATATCGGCTTGTTCCTGCTCGCCTTCCTGGTTGTAAAGCGGATTCCGGAGAAGTAATCGGCGTGCAAGGCGAAGTCCTTGAGAGCGCTGCAGGCTGCCGCAAGCGCCTGTCAAAACGTCGGTAGTGCTTGAGCTGGAAGGGCAGACTGAGGCGGAATCAGAAGTTTAGCCGCGTCCGTGACTGAGGTTTTGGCTGCCCCCTAGCGCCGAAGCGCCGCCTCCGCGGCAAGTAGTCGTTGTTCTCTTGTTCATACGTCTGCGGATTTGTTCATAACCAGGACAGCGAATTCGCCTTATACGCTTCACTCCCCCTTGTTTAAATTAGAAATCTCCGCCGGGATTTGCTATACTTTTAATCCGTTGCCCCAGCCACGAGCACCTGATCGAATCTCCAAACCGGGATTCGCCTGCCGGGACGCACCAAAGGAGAGCGATGACCTTGCATATACTTACGAAGGCGTCCAGCAGCTGGAATGAAATCTCGGTTCTTGAAGCTACCCAGCTGTATGGGGAAATGGGCAAATTCCGGTTTTTGCAGTTTTCGGATCATGCCGTACAAGGCGCTATTGATCTAAAGAACCCGCAGCGTATCGTGCTGGAATACCCGCGTGCCATGATGCATCTTATGGAATTCAACCGGCCGTCGTTTGACAGCGTCTTCATGATTGGACACGGAATCGGCACCATTCCCGGCCATTACCCGGATAAACAGTTTACGGTTGCCGAAATCGACGAAAAAGTCGTAGAGATTAGCAAAGCTTTTTTTGATTACCGCCTCGATAATGTCGTCATCGGTGACGGGCGCGACATTCTTTCCCGCCAGCAGCCGGAAGCTCTGGATTACATTATTGTGGACGCCTTTACGAAAAAGGGCACCCCGCTTCATCTGATGACCACGGAATTTTTCGATATGACGGCGAACAAGCTGGCCCCGCATGGAGCCGTTCTTCTCAATCTGATGGGAAGAGCAAATCACGACAAGCTGCTTCACGCGGTCCATACGACTCTTCGGCAAACCTATGCGTATACCACGGTTTTTTGCTTGCCGGGCCGAGATGCGGCTGACCTGTGCAATATGATTCTCATGGGCAGTCATAAGCCTGCCGGGTACAAGCCGAAGTCCCTGGCAGGGTTCGTTGAAATCGAATTGGACCATGGATATGTGATGATGGACAATACGTTCTAAGGCTGGCTGCCAATCTGAATCCGAGCTTTGTCCCCGCGGGCCGAATACGTGAGCACGGCTGCTGTGCCGGACTGCGTGAAAGGTATCCGTATCCTATTACGTATGGAGCAGGCCCGAATTGAAAAAAAGCAAGGGCCCCGATTCTCGCCATCAGGCGGGCTTAGGGGCCTTTGCTTTCTCGTCGATTGGCTTTTTTCGCAGCACAGCACAAATTAGAAATAAACCTGCTTCCAATCCTCATACCAGTCAGTAATTTCCGTATCAACCGCCGATTCCAGCTCGCCCTCAAGCCTGGACAGCAGCAGCGTATACTGCTCCTCCACCAGCTCCGGGCGGCCCAGCTCATGATACAGCTTCATCAGAGTAAAATAGCTCGTTTCTTCATAAGGAAGCTGCTGCTGAATGCTATGATTGATGGACACCGCCGCCTGCAAGCTCCCCTGCTCCATATAAAAACCACTCAGGTTCTGGGCGTGATGAAGCCATAGCAGACGCAGGCGCTCCCGTTCGTGCTCGGCCCACAGGTATTCGTACTCCCCGTAATAGTCCCCTTCATACATATTCATGACCCGCTCGTGATCAGCTGCGCACTCCCAGCTAATCCGTTCCAGCTGCTTCACCTGTTCTTCCCATTCGTCCGTGTCGATTCGCACTTCATGGAGTGTCAGCCGGTATCCGACCTCCAAATCACCGCTGGTAATGGAGATCATATCCAGTCCGCAGCCTTTCAAGGTTTGGCGGATATGATAGATGGCAGTATACAGCTGCTGCGCCGCCCGCATCACGTCAAAGCTCGGCCAGAGCAGCTCAATCAGCACCTCCCTGTCCATTGTGCGGTTCCGGTTGTGCAGCAAGAAGGCAAACAGCTCGCGGGCCTTGCTCGTGCGCCATTTGAGCGGTTGCGGCTCCTCGCCCGGCATTTTATAGCGGAGATGCTTGAAGCAGCAAATGATTGCCGCTTCCGTGTTCTGGTCGGCCGCCGCCGGCGCCCCCATTTTATCAGTCAGCCGCTGCAGTGTCTTCTGCAGGCGGTCGAGCTGAACCGGCTTCATAATATAATCCAGGGCATACAGCTCGAACGCTTGCAGCGCATACTGATCGTAGCCGGTGACAAATACGACCTCCACCGCGGGGTAACTGGCCTGCAGCAGTTCGCCCAGCTGAAGCCCCTGAATTCCCGGCATGTGGATATCCAGAAATACAACGTCAGGCTGAAGCTGCCGGACAGCCTCATGGACCTTGGTCGGATCGGAGAACATCCCGACGACCTGCACTCCGCCGATTTCCTGCTCCAGCATGTGCTTTAGCTGCTGTAATGCCAAATGCTCATCATCAACCAACAACGCTTTCATATGGCCCTCCAGTTCCTCTTCTCCGAACATGCACCGTATCTTTTCCGATAGCCTTTCTGGCTTGCCCGCTGGCTTGTAAGCGTCTCTTCTCGATGGTTCTACTGTTCTATCATACCGGATTCTGTATTGGCTGTGTAGTGAAAGGCTCAACAAGTGAGTATAGCCGCCTGAACCACAAAAAGCCTACAAATCTGGCCGGGCTCCCATTCGTCACAATGCACGCACAGGACTAGAAGCCATCTGCTTCAGACATAAGCCAGCACAACGGAAAGGTGACTGAGCATGCCGAAGCTGCGAACCCGTGGAGACATCCTGTTCTCCTGAGCCGATGAACCAGCGAGAATCGCTCGGTTAATTCGTGTAGCTGCAAAGGCGCAGCGCTTTGCCCGATCCTGCTTGTATAGTTTTATTATAGGTTCGCTTGATACACTGGTTGGAGCAGAAAACGGACTTCCTCACAAAACCAGAAAGGGATGGGCGCCTTGTTATTTCGTATTTTTTACGCAAACCGGTGGGTACCGGTGAGTTTACCCGAGAACACATATTCCGGGATGTTTCTGGAGGATTTGACGGACAAGCTGACCGACACATTCGTTACCGTGGCGGATCATATGAACACAGCAATCGACCTCCAGGCCGTTGAGCTGAAGAAGCACCGGAGCGGCTGGAAGGGAACGCTGTACCTGAACAGCGGCAGCAAGCGGACCAGGTCCTTTTATTTGGCGTAGCGGCTACGCCGCTCTGGAAGGATGCCGTATGCTCGGCCTCATGCGAGAGACCGATCGCCTTCTTGCAGTAAAACCATACGGGTCGGCAGACCTCCGCCATGCAGCGAAATACGGCGCGCTGGGAGCCGCCTCCGGAAGCCGGCACGGGAGCTTTTACTCTCTTACGCCAGGTAATTCTCTTAGACATTTAGGGTCAAAGAAGGAGACTTCGCCGTACTTGGACGAGGTCTCCTGTTTTTGGGACAGCGTACGCATTGATCCGTATCAGCCGCCGGCTTCACCGCATAAGCCGCTCCACAATATATTCATACCAGCGCCAGGGCAGCAGCGCTTTGCCCATAAGCGACAAAGCCGGGCTCCACCCCAGGAGGTACCTCAGCTTCGGGCGGGCGGATTCCACAATCTGCACAATTCGGTCCGCGACCTGCGCGGGATCGGGGGCGGTTTCCGCCGCCTTCTTGGAATAGCGCAGCACACGCTGAAGGGCATGGCGGTAGGGCGAATCGGCACGGCCGCTCATGGAGCCGAAGCCCTTCTGCCAGATGTCCGTCCGGTACGGCCCCGGTTCAAGCAGAACAACCCGCACGCCGAACGGCTTCATCTCCAGCCGCAGGGCCTCGCTAAAGCCCTCCAGCGCGAATTTCGAGGTGCTGTACGGCCCATAACCGGGAAAAGCGATCCGACCGGCCACGCTGCCAATATTGACGATGCAGCCTGACCCGCGCTGCCGCATGGCGGGAAGCACCGCCTTCGTTACCGCAATAACCCCGAACACATTCGTTTCGATTTGCTTTCTCCAGATGTCCATCGGCACGTCCTCCACGAATCCGCCAGCAGCAAACCCCGCATTGTTAATGAGCACATCGATGCGGCCATACGCCTGAAGCACCGCAGAGACGGTTTGATGAATCTGCGCCTGATCCGTCACATCCATCGGAAGCACGACTATGGCTTCTTCTACGCCTGCCGCTGCCGCCTTCTTGAGCAGATCCGTGCTGTTCTCGGGATTGCGCATCGTCGCAATCGTGCGATAGCCCCTCCGGGCCAAGGCGACCGCTGTCAGCAGGCCAAAGCCGCTGGAAGCGCCAGTCACCAGCGCTACGGGTTCAGTCTGTTTCATGCTTCTCTCCCCCTTTCACTCCCTATTATTTCGTTCCTTACCGGATGAGCAAAGCATCGCCGTCCACATCGAAGCGCCGTTCGACGCGCCGCAGCTTCCGTTCTCCCGGAACAAACACATACTCCGTGAACGTAACCAGCGGCGGCCGGCAGCCCAGGCGCACGCACAGCGTATGTATGGCGGCGGCCGCCGCCTTGCGCGCGGTGTCTTGATCCGCCGATCCGGTCTGCAGCGAGATTTCCATCCGGTCGGGCGCATGCAGCACTACCTGATACGCCTGAATGTCATCCGAGGCCGCCAGCATGGCCCGTGCGATGAAATCGGGAAACACGCGAACCAGCCCTTCTCCGGATGAAGCCTTAAAATAAAACAAATCGTCGCAGCGCCCTTCTACCGCTTCAATCGCCAGAAACGGCGATCCGCAGGGGCAGAGCTGCTGCCGTTCGGTGAGAATGTCGTTCAACCGGTAACGGACCATCGGCTGCGCCATTCTGGAGAAGTCGGTAATGACTGGAACAAATTTGCGCAGCTCCTGATCAATGTACTCCTTCTGTATGTATACAATATCTTCATTCATATGCAGCGTTCCATAGGCGCATGTCGAGGCCAGGAAGCCTTCCGTACACTGATACACCTGATGGACCGTCTGGCGGAACGTCTCCCCGATATAGTGCCGGTCCATCGGATCAAGCACCTCTGCGACAGAGACGACGCGTTCAGGCTCAATGCGCAGCGCCCCGGCCCTCTTTCGTTCGGCAAGCAGACGCAGCATGGAGGCCGGAGCTACAAGCAGGCTGGGCGGCTGCTCATTCAGCCGCCGTACATGCTCCGACAGCGGCTGCAGCAAATCATAGAAGGCAAATTGAAGCCTCCGGCTGCCGACCGTTCCGTACAAATTGCTGTTCGCCCTTAAGAAGAACGCAATCCGGTGACGGCCGGTCAGCGGGCCGGGCAGTATTTTGGCCAGCACCGCCCCGGCCCAGGCCCGACGCTCTTTTGCGCTGACGAGAAACAGCCCCCGGTGCCCCGAGGTTCCTGAGGAAAGGCCGATCGTGACGCCGTCTATCATCGGGGTGAAGTCCCGCGTCTGCTCCGACTGCTGAGCTAGAGCGAACGCCTCCTCTTTTCGAATGCCTGCCGTATTAAGCCGATTAAAGTGTTCCATCATCAGATCCTTATCGATGATCGGAAAATCCCGCCATTCGGATAGAGGGCGATTCCCCCACAGCTCCCGGTAAAACGAAGAGTTGCTCCGTACCTTGGCCAAATGCCGCTGTACCTGCGTCTCCTGCCAGCGCTCCAGCGCCGCCCGGTCCTTCCAGCCGCGCCCGTACCGGGTTAATACATAACGGTAAACGATACCAAGCTGATCCATGACCATTAGAGCTGTCCCCCCTCCGCCGTCCAGTTCGCCCATACCTCCGGGCAATGCGACGGCACGATACGCAGCTCGGGGCGGCACCGATGCAGCTCTACAAGCCGCCCGAAGCTGTCCCGGTACTGCTCGCGGCTGGGCATGATGACTTCTGCTGCAGCATGCGGCGGCCGATTCTCGCGGATGGCGCGGCTGGACCAGGCCGCATCCGCGCACAGGAAATAGTCATGCTGCTCTGTGGACAAAAATAACCCGATCTGGCCGTCGGCATGGCCGGGCAGATCGACCGCAAGCAGGCTTCCGTCCCCGAGTACATCAAGCGCATAAGGAAACGGCACATCGGCATGCAGCTTGACCTGCCGATCCCGATCAATCAGCGCGGATCGCTGCTCGAACCGTTCCGGCAGCAGCCCCGGAAGGAAAGCTCTGCGCAGCGCGGACAAGCCCTGCAGCCGCTTTACCGCGTCATATGCCTCGGGCAAATACAAAAACCTGGCGGAAGGGAAATCCTTCAGCCCGGCGATATGATCAGCGTGAAAATGAGTAATGATGATGCTTTGGACCTGTTCGGCCGTCATCCCGCAAGCCCCAAGCTGATGTACAGCCCGGTCTTTCTCCTCGAACGTGACCGGCGTAATCCATCGATACAGGCGGGCCGGCAAACGGCGGGTCTCCTTCCTAAATTCCGCTGAGTAGCCGGTATCCACCAGAATCACGCCAAGTCGGGGATGCTCGATACAAGCGAATATCGCCGGAATCCGGCTGCTGCGCAGGGACCCGCCCTGCAGCGTCACCCACTCCGGGTGTGTGCAGCAGCCGGCCGCGAACAGCCGCAGCTTGACCTTCACCGCCTCAGGCCCCCCTTCAGCGCGATATGACTTGCTTTGGTTAACGCTCATGCTTCTCCCTCCACCAGCGGGCAAAAGCATCCATCCCCGCATCCACGCTGATAACCGGGGAGTAGCCGAGATCCTTGCGGGCCGCTTGAATGTCCAGCGTCTGGCTGCGGCCAAGCATCCCGACCACCGCCCGGGTAAGCCGGGGCTCCCTGCCGCCAGGCAGCAGCCATGAGGCCAGCTCCATCAGCGCGGCTGCGCTGTATGTCGCTGCATATGGCAGCGGCTTGTAGCGGAGCGGGAGACCGAGCTTGCCGAACAGCTTCTCGGCCGCCTCCACAAACGGCATCGGCTCCCCGTTCGTAATATTGTAAGCCCGTCCAATAATGTCATCCGGGGCCGCCTGGCACCGCAGCAGCGCCTCCACCGCATTATCCACATAGGTCAAATCGATTAGCGCGCCGCCTCCGTCAATCAGCGGAATTCCTTGGGTGCGGCTCGCTTCAATTAACCGGGGCAGAATGGTTGTGTCCCCGGGCCCGAACAACGCCCTCGGCCGAATCATAACCGCAGGCAGCCCTTCCGAGCAGGCCCGCTCCACAGCAAGCTCCGCCAGCCGCTTCGTTGCCGCATAGGCGCTTGCCTGGCGGCGCAGCACGCCATCCGTCTCCCGGACATTCGTCCGGTCCGCGCCGCCAAAATAAACACTCGGTGTCGAGACATGAATAAGCCGCTCCACCTCATGCCTTTTGCAGCCGGCAATGATATGCTCGGTCCCTTTGACATTGCAGTCATAAAAATCGCGGTACGGTCCCCAGGAGGCGGAGAGCGCGCCGCAGTGAAATACGGCCTGCTGTCCTCTGCACGCGGCAGCGGTTCGCTCCTCATCCCGCAGGTCCGCAGGAAAAAAACGGATGCCCTTGCGCTGCAAGGCGTCCCCTTGGTCCTTCCGCCGGCCCGTCGCCGTCACCTCCCAGCCCGCTTCATGCAGCCGAAGCGCCAGACGGCTTCCCAGAAAGCCGGTGCCTCCTGTAACAAGCGCCCTCATCGCGTCCCTCCGTTCCATTCAATATCACTGGTAGAAGCCTCCAGTACGGTTTCGCCTTGCGCCGCTGCAGTCCGCCACAGCTCCCATAGCAGCAGGGCTTGCTTTACTGCGGGACGCGCATCCGTCCAGCGGAACACAACATCCCGGGCCGCAGCGCTTTTGCGAAGCCACGTCCCGAAGCCCTTCCAGGATCGGTCCGACCGGATACCGTACAACAGCATCGGCAAAGCTAGCATTCTACGTGTTCCCGGCTGAGGCTCCAGCAGCGCGCCCTGTGCTTCGTCCGCTGCCAGGATCGCACTGGCCAGCCCGTCAGCCGGCCGAAACAGATGAATGCCGCTCGTTGTGCGCGGATTGCATTCGATCGGAAGCAGTTCCCCTTCATCCGTTTCGATAAAATCAAACGCGATTTGGCCGGTATACTGCTCCAGCTCCACAAACCGCCGCACCCATTCCGTCGCGCGCGGGTGGAACAGCGGCTCGAAATAAACGCAGGCTCCCCCATGAACATGATAAGTTGCGGCATAAGCCGCATGAGCGGCGAGGCGTCCCTGGTGAGCAATACTGTAGGTGCACAGGCTCCGCCCTGGAACAAGCTGCTGGATGACCCAAGGATAACAGTCCGCCGCCAGCGGGGCTTGAATCAGCTCCATTCCGGCGGCTCCGGCCATTGTATGGTTTTCCCGCTTCCCGGCGGATAGCGCCCGTCCTGCTCCATGGCTTTCGCCTGCGCCTGCCGCTTTCCCGGAAGCATCCGGCTGCTGCAGTCGCTGCGCCCTATCCCCGCCGGGGCGTACCATATGAACCTTGGCCGCAAACCGCGAGAACTCCGGCTTGGCGACATAGCCTTGTGCCAAGGAAGCCGCAGGCCGCCCCTGAGCCAGCGCTGCATAGGCAGCATCCCATTCCTCCGGCGACCGGACCAGCTGTGTATGCGGCACGGCAAATCCAAGCGCCTCCGCCCGCCGGATAAACTCCCATTTGCTGTGTAATCTCCGCAGCTGGGGCAGCGGGGCGGCAAATACCGTACACAGCCGCCCTAACCGTTCTGCGCCGGCAGACACATAAAAGGCTTCCTCGCAGGTAGGAATAAGCCAGTCTATCCGCTCGCGTTCTATAATATGCTCAAGCGCCGCTATGAAGCCTTCCATATCCCGGGCCGGGCCGGGAACCTCATAGCGGCGGGCCGCTGCCCTGGAAGCGCCGCACAGCTGGTGCCGGATGCTGTCCGCCGCATGGATTTCACACCCGGCGGCCGACAGCAGACGGGCCAGCTCCAGAGCCGCCGGAGCACGCCCTCCGGTAATCAAGACCCTCGTCCCGCGCAGGGAACCGCCGCCTTGGTTAATAATCAAGCACAACCCCTCCCAAGGTTAATCCGGCCGAGGTGCCGAGCAGCAAAAGCCGGTCTCCCCGCTTGATAAGCCCTTGACTGGCGGCCTCATGCAGCCCCATCGGAATGGAAGCCGCAATCGTATTCCCATGATCGGGCGTAATATAAAGCAGCTGCTCCTTGGAAATGCGCAGCTTGCGTCTTAACAGCTCCATGGCTATGGCGCTGCCTTGATGCGGGATGACAAGCTTCAGGTCCTTGATCTCGCTCCCGGCATCGTTTAACAAGCGATCCAGAAACGCAGGCAGGCGCTTAGAGGCCATTCGAAAAATCGCCTCGCCCTGCATATCAAACAAATAATCTTCGGCCTTCGTCTGATCGCAGCTCCCTGCGGGCAGCCCGCTGCCTCCGCCCCGGATTTCGGACAGATGCGCCCCTTCGCTGTACGTCTCCATTGCAGCGGACAAAATTTTCGACGGCTCTCCCGGACCGGACGGACCGATCACCGCTGCAGCCGCTCCGTCGCCGAACAGGGCGGCGCTTTCTTTTTGCTGCCAATTCAGCCCTTTGGAGGCCACTTCGGTCGACACCAGCAGCACATGCCGGTAGCGTCCCGCTTGCACCATGTAGGACATCACGTCGAGCCCGGCCACAAAGCTCAAGCACGTGGAATTGATATCAAATGCAGGAACACCGGACTGCTGCTGCCCCATCGCCTCTTGAATCAACGCGGCAGTGCAGGGGATCGGCTGCTCCATCGTCCCGCTCGTGGAGACGAGGCAATCCACCTCCTCAAAGGCTAAGCCCGCTGACTCCAGCGCTGCATAAGCTGCCCGCGCCCCCATCTGCGAGGCTGTCTCCTCCCCGGCGAAATAACGGTAGCGGACACTTGTTTTTTTGCGCACCCAGCCATCCGGCACACCAAGCAGGCGGTCCATCTCCGTATCGCTCACACGGCGCTTCGGCATGTACTTGCCCGTACCGATAATTTTTACATTGCGAGTGTGCATTCGATTCACCTCTCTGTATTCTGCTTGCCAATCGGCTATCAGCCGGCTTGTGTCCTTAATTCGTCCTCATCCTTTGTATTCTACAAAACTTTACAGCGGCTTGCAGAAATTTATTTTTGATGACAAGTTATAACAAGTTGTGACAAGTACATAAAGAAAGGATTCTATCTACATCACGTAATCCGCCGGGGAAGGTTTTAAAAAATACAGACAATCCTGTACATTTGTTCGGATTAACCAAATTAACCAAAGAGAACGCAAAAATAAACCCCGCTGTCCTTAGGTCAAGGACGGCGGAGCCGGGAACTAACCAACTAGGCAAGTTTACTTACAGCGGCTCAAACTGAACATGCTTCTGGACCGCTTCATTCACACGCAGCTGAAAAACATCCGGGCGGCTGTAATGGCCGACCGCATCGAAATCAAACCGGCTCTGCGCCACCAGCGACATATCCAGATCGGCGATCAGAAGGCCCTCCTGATCAAACAACGGCGGAGCGGCGTACTCCCCCAGCGGTCCGACAATGGCGCTGCCACCGCGGCACAAAATGTCGGGTTCCTCTGCAATATCCCCATAGTAAGCCAAATCCTTCGGATAGGTGTCCTTCGTGACAAACTGATTGCTCGACAGAACGAAGCAGCGGCCTTCACACGCGATATGACGAAGCGTAGCCTGCCATGTATCCCGGGCATCCGCTGTCGGAGCGATCCAAATATCCACGCCTTTCGCGTACATCGCCATTCTGGCGAGCGGCATATAATTTTCCCAGCAAATCAGCCCGCCGATACGGCCGAACGGCGTCTGGACCACGGTCAATGTGCTCCCGTCGCCCTGGCCCCACAGCAGCCGCTCCGAGCCGGTCGGAACGAGTTTTCTGTGCTTGCCGAGCAGCGATCCGTCCGGACCAAAATAAAGCACCGTATTGTACAGCGTAGCGCTGCTGTATTCGGCATCCCGCTCGACTACCCCGACCACCAGATAAACAGACGCTTCTCTGGCGATTTCCCCCAGACGCGCCGTGTCTTCACTTGGAGCCTGAATGGAGCTTTCCCAATACCGGTGCCAGTCCTTGCGCCCGTCCGCAGCCCGGCTGCCTACCCGGGTTCCGAACGACAGCCCCCGCGGATACCCGGACACGAATACTTCCGGGAACACGACCAGCCGGACCTGCTGCCTGGCTGCCTCCTGCGTCCAAAGCATCATCTGCTCCAACGCCGAGCTCTTATCAAACAAAACCGGAGCCGCTTGCACGACGGCCACACGAACCTGCTGGTTACTCATAAAAACAGCCCCTTTACATGATTTGGCGGGAAAATAACTTGCACGAACCTCAGTTTGTTTTTGACATGACAATCCGTTCTAAGCCCATCATACTGACGATACCGGAAGCTGTAACCGTCCATTTCCCCGAAGATCCGCCCATCCATTTATCACACGGTCGACGCCGTGCCTTATTTTGGGTACGATAGAGTCACTATCCTGATTAAAATGGTGATAATGATGTGGAAGCCGGATCGCACAAGTAAAAAGCCGCTCTACCAGCAAATCTCAGAACAAATGGAGCGGCGAATGCTCTATGGCGAGTTTCCGCCGGGAAGCTTCCTGCCGTCGGAGCGGAGGCTCGCCGACCTGATAGGGGTCAACCGCAGCACCGTGGTACAAGCCTATGCGGAATTAAGGGCCAAGGGAATTGTGGAGAGCACGACAGGAAGCGGAACGATGGTAAGCAAGCAGGCTTGGGGACCGGCGGACGGCTTGTCTCCCAATTGGCGCAACTATGTGGAGGGCGGCACATTCGCCCCGAACCTGCCGCTTATCCGCCGTATCCGGGAAGTGCTCCGCGTCAAAGCGCCGGTTATCGATTTTGCCAGCGGCGAGTTGTCGCCCGACTTGTTTCCCAATGCCGCGGTTAAGCAGCTGCTGAAGCAGGCCCCGTTCGAAGCCACGCTTGGCTATGACGATCCGCAGGGCTATTTGCCGCTGCGGCAAAGCCTCGTTCCATTCCTGGAGCAGCGGCTCAATATCCGAACGACGGAATCGTCCATTTTAATCACGTCCGGCTCCCAGCAGTCCCTCTACCTTATTACTCAATGCTTATTGGCGCCCGGGGATGCCGTCGCGATTGAAGACCCTTCTTATGCGTACTCGCTTCCGATGTTCCAATCGGCGGGCCTTCGCCTGTTTCCGCTTCCCGTGCAGGAAGACGGCATCCAGCCGGAGGATATCATCAGCTTATTCCGGCAGCACCGGATTCGAATGCTGTTTTTAAATCCGAATTTCCAGAATCCGACCGGCAGCATCCTGCACCCGTCCAGACGCGCGCAGCTCCTCCGCATTGCAGCGGAGCTCGGCATTCCGCTTGTAGAGGACGATCCGTTCAGCCTTACCTCCTTTTACGGGGAGCTTCCGCAAAGCTTGAAATCCATCGATACGCACGGGTCCGTGCTGTATGTCGGCTCCCTGTCCAAAATCGCCGCTTCCGGCTTCCGGATTGGCTGGCTGATTGCCCCTCAATCCGTGGTCGGCCGGCTGGCCGATGCCAGACAGCAGATGGATTTCGGGTTGAGCGTCATCCCGCAGTGGCTGGCCAACGAATTCATCAGCTCTTCGCTGTTTGACGAGCATATCGGATTGCTCCGACAGTCGCTGGCCGCCAAGCAGCGGGAAATGATGGCCTGTCTGCGCCGGGAGCTGGGGGATGAAGTGCAGTTTGTTCCTGCCCACGGAGGCCTGAACCTCTGGTGCAAGCTTCATTCCGCGGTGGATGATTTCAAGCTGCTGGAGGAGTGCATCAAACGCGGAGTCGTGTTCATGCCGGGCACAGTCTTCGGCTCCAGACCGGGACACGTCCGGTTAAGCTTCGCCAGACCGGGGCTGAACGAAATCGGACACGGAATCGCCCAATTTGCCCGCGCCCTGCGTTCGCTTCTGTGATTGCTTGTTCTGACGGCTTTTTTGCCATATTGAATGAGAATTGGATGGGGATTGGATGGGGATTGGATGGGGATTGGATGGGGATTGGATGGGCTAAATCTGCTGCAATTGGATGGTTACTCCCGGGCCAAAGCTTGGTATATTTCTGGTGTAACAACCGCCGCAAAGAGGGGATCGAATATGTCATCATTAATTCCTTATTATATTTTATTCGCCGTCATTATGCTGATTGCACTCGTGGCTACCATTATGGTCGGCGTCTCCAAGAAAAACCGGGAAGGCAACCCCCGGTATGACCAAAAAACAAAAGCCAACTGGTCCAGACTTTCATGGATCTATCTCATCATCACAATCGCATGTGTCATCGCCCTCATTGTGTACATTAATGCATAAACAACAAGAAGAAGGTGAGCGTCATGGGCAATCCGCTCGGCATCTGGCTGCTGGTCTGGGGAATACACATTTTGCTGGCTGCGATGGTCATTTCCTGCTGGATTTTTTACAAGAAAAATAAAGATTTGTTTTAAACGGGGCGCAGGCAGTTCGGAAGTGAAGCATGAATACGCCAAAAGCTTCTTCGGGGAAACCCGCAACCTAAGGACGTCGTTCTGACTGCCTGATTTCCGATTCCCCCTATGGCAAGACGCCTCCATCATCATAATTCTGTGGGAAAGAAGCGTCTTTTTTTACAAACAAATCATATTGAAGACTTGGTTGAATCTTTATGCTAACAAAGAAATTCGTCATTGTCGGTAATTACGAGTTGTTCTCCTCCAATGTCCAATAGTTGGAACACATTCTGTTCTTCCTTATCCTCAAAACGTAAAACTAGTGCTATATTCCGCAAATAGGCCAACGTTTAAACGCTCAGGGCTTTACCCTTGTATGCCCATTTGAAAGGCTTG
>NZ_JBBBNV010000015.1:0-115119 GCF_037137075.1 Paenibacillus sp. y28 | reverse complement strand
ACAGGAACTACCTGCCAATCCATTGTAAAGGATTTTTTTGCGTCTGAATGAGATAAATACAGAAAATTATGAAGATTCAGGGAAAATTAATGCAACGCTAGTGATGTAGAGTCCAATCTATTAACGTTACATTTTCTGTAGGAACGAAAGGAAGCGAAACACATGTGGAACGAGTTTAAAAAATTCGCCTTCAAAGGCAACATGATTGATTTGGCGGTCGGTGTCATTATCGGAGCCGCTTTCGGGAAGGTAATCACCTCGATCGTGAATGACCTCATTATGCCTTTAGTCGGCCAATTGCTGGGAAGCATGAACTTCACCGACTTCTTCATTTCACTGAACGGGGTCCACTATGAAACGCTGGTAGAGGCAAAAGCGGCTAATGCGCCGACCTTCAACTACGGCCAATTTATCACAACACTGCTGGACTTTCTCATTGTCGCGGGGGTAATTTTCATCGTCGTGAAGCAGTTGAACCGCTTCAAAAAAATCGAAGAGGCCAAGCCTTCAACAACGAAG
Organism: Paenibacillus sp. y28; assembly: GCF_037137075.1. NCBI lineage: Bacteria > Bacillati > Bacillota > Bacilli > Caryophanales > Paenibacillaceae > Paenibacillus > Paenibacillus sp. y28. The sequence continues at coordinate 114,600 of NZ_JBBBNV010000015.1, read as the reverse complement.
GAATGCCCTTACTGCCTGTCCGAGATTCCAATTAAAGCAACCCGCTGCAAGCACTGCACCTCCGAGCAGCCTGAATCTGCTGTGGAAACTGCTTAAGTGACATTCAGGCCGTAACGGAGCGACAACGTGCGCGAATCCCAAACGTCCCGTTATGGCACTTCCTGGCGGTCGGTCGAGTATTCAGATCGGCAGATCGGCGGATTCTACTTATCGAGCTCGGCTTTTGAGCGTTTTATCGAGCAGTTTGCAGTGAAAACGCAAAAAGACCATGCACGGAATATGTCCGGGCATGGTCTTTTTGCAATATTTGATACTGGGCTGCGTAAAAATCGCTTCAAAGTTACATCTGTGTCGTCAAGCAAGGGTTTATTTACCGAACTCAGCTGGGTTCGCACGCCAAGATTGCAGCAGAGCTACATCCTCTTGAGCAATTTTCCCCTGCTGCAGGGCGGTTTCAATCAGTGCTGTATAGTTGGATAGCGTATACAGCGGAATTCCCGCCTCCTCAAAGGCTTGAATGCCTCTGTCCAGCTGATAGGTGAAAATAGCGACAACACCCAATACTTCGCCGCCTGCTTCTTTCACAGCCAGCGCAGCCTTCAAGGAGCTGCCACCGGTGGAGATCAAATCCTCCACAAGCACAACCTTTTTCCCGGCCGGGCTAATGCCTTCAATCAGATTCTCTTTCCCGTGGCCCTTCGCCTTGTCCCGTACGTAAATCATCGGCAAGTCCAGCTTCTGGGAAGCAAAAGCCCCATGCGGAATACCGGCTGTCGCAATACCCGCAATCATATCCGCCTGCGGAAATTTGCTTTGGATTAAGGTTTTGAAGCCATCGGCAATTTGATCCCGGATTGCAGGATACGAAATGGTCAGCCGGTTATCGCAGTAAATCGGCGATTTAATCCCGGATGTCCAAGTAAACGGCTGGTTCGGGCGCAAACTGACTGCCCCGATTTCGAGCAGGGACGAGGCAATGGCATGTGGAAGTTGTTCGAGTGTCGGCATATGTAAATCAGCTCCTTAACAAAATGGTTGTATTGCTTTAGATTAAACCGAGGCGATTATAGACTCTATTGCTTCCCGCGGGTCAGGCGCCGCTGTAATCGGACGGCCGATAACGACATAATCCGTCCCTTGAGCAAACGCCTGCGCAGGCGTCATTACCCGTGACTGGTCTCCAACATCGGCACCGGCCGGGCGAATCCCCGGAGTTACCGTAACGAAGCCTGCTCCAAGCTGGCCTTTAATCCGCTCTACCTCCAGCGGTGACGCCACAACGCCATGCAAGCCGGCCTGCTGCGCAAGCCTCGCATAGCGGACAACCGCCTCCTCCACTGTGCCCGGTATGCCGATGTCTTCATTCAGTGTTTGCTGGTTTGTACTGGTAAGCTGTGTAACCGCAATGACCATCGGCTTGGTCTGTGTGTTTGCAAGCGCCAAGGCCTCGGTTACACCTTCCATCGCCGCCTTCATCATCTGACTGCCCCCGGCCGCGTGAACGTTAAACATATCGACGCCCAGCTTCGTGATGCTGTTTGCGCCTCCCTTTACTGTGTTCGGAATATCATGCATTTTGAGATCCAGGAACACCTTGTAGCCTTGTTCCTTCAATTCCCGCACGAAATCCGGACCTGCGGCATAAAAAAGCTGCATACCCACCTTCATATAACAGGGAATACCCTTCAACCTTTCAATCAGCCCTTTGGCCTGTCCGGCGTCCGGATAATCCAAAGCGACCATCATGCGCCCGGCTATCTCCGCTCTGCTTGCAGCTGTCATCGGTACTCCCCCTTGTTATCCCCGTTTTTCAGGAAAGTTGATATAAGGAAGGCCCAACACCCCTCCGCAGCCCCGAATGGGCGGCTGCAGAGTGTCAGGCCGTCAATACTACACGATTCTTATGAGTACACTGGCATTGGACGGGAGGAGAAATTCAGTGCCTCCAGCATATGAAGCAATGCACGTACCGTATCCAGGCTGGTCATACACACTACACCATTCTCAACTGCTTCGCGGCGGATACGGAATCCGTCACGCTCCGGTGTTTTCCCTTTGGTCAGTGTGTTGATGACAAAGTGAGCTTCACCATTACGGATGAGGTCTAGAATGTTCGGGTTGCCTTCGCTCAGCTTGTTCACGCGTCTTACACGCAGTCCGGCAGCTTCAATTGCTTTGGCGGTACCGCCTGTAGCGACGATATGATACCCAAGCTGTGCAAAGCCGCGCAGCAATTCGATAGCTTCTTCTTTATCTTTGTCGCTTACTGTGGCGATGATTGAACCGGTTGGCGGAATCTTCATGCCCGATCCAATCAAGCCTTTGTACAGCGCTTTGGCATAGTTAATATCGCGGCCCATAACCTCGCCGGTCGATTTCATTTCAGGTCCGAGCGAAGTATCTACACGGCGCAGCTTGGCGAAGGAGAACACCGGCACTTTAACCGAAACGAACTCATCCTCCGGCCACAAGCCGGTTTCGTAGCCAAGATCCTTCAGCTTTTGTCCCATAATGACGCGGGTAGCGACATTTGCCATCGGCACGTTGGTGACCTTGCTCAGGAACGGCACAGTACGCGAGGAACGCGGATTGACCTCGATAACATACACTTCGTCATTGTAGATAACGAATTGAATATTGACCAAACCGACAACTTCCAAGGCGCGGGCGATTTTGATCGTAACATCGATAATTTTTTGCTTAATTTCAGCACTGATGGATTGTGTCGGGTACACGGCAATCGAGTCGCCGGAGTGAACGCCTGCACGCTCAACATGCTCCATGATGCCCGGGATAAGGACGGTTTCCTTGTCGCAAATCGCGTCGACCTCAACCTCTTTACCCAGCATGTAGCGGTCAATCAGAACCGGATGCTCCGGATTAATTTTGACGGCATACTCCATGTAGCTCAGCAGCTCTTCGTCGGAGTACACGATTTCCATCGCACGGCCGCCCAGCACGTAGGAAGGACGAACGAGCACCGGATAACCGAATTGCGCAGCTGTACCTACAGCCTGGTCTACGGAAGTTACTGTGCCTCCTGGAGGCTGTGCAATGTTCAGGCTGCTGAGCAGCGCTTCGAACTTCTTGCGGTCCTCCGCAGCATCAATGCTTTCCAGACTGCTGCCAAGAATGGTTACACCCGCTTTGGAAAGCGGCGCAGCCAGGTTGATAGCGGTTTGTCCACCAAATTGGACGATAACCCCTATTGGCTTCTCTTGTTCGATAACGTTCATAACATCTTCAAAGAACAACGGTTCAAAATACAACCGGTCCGAAGTATTGAAGTCTGTCGATACCGTTTCCGGGTTGTTGTTAATGATGACCGCTTCATAACCGGCTGCTTGAATTGCCCAGACCGCATGAACGGTGGAATAGTCAAACTCGATCCCTTGGCCAATCCGAATCGGACCGGACCCGAGCACGACCACTTTTTGCTTCTCGCTTTGAGTTACCTCGTTCTCCGTCTCATAAGTCGAGTAGTAGTACGGAGTCGTCGCTTCGAATTCCGCCGCGCAAGTATCAACCATTTTGTAAACCGGCTTGATGCTTTGCTTCAGACGGTATGCGCGGACATCGGCTTCCACGGTATAAGTGGCAAGTCCCGCCAGTGTGCGCAGCTCTGCGATAGCACGGTCTGTAAATCCTTTACGCTTCGCTTCGAGAAGAAGCTCCGGCGTCAGTTCATCCTGCTGAAGCTCTGCTTCGAATTGAATCAAGCCTTCCAGCTTGCCGAGGAACCACCAGTCGATGTTCGTTAAATCCTGAATTTGCTGCAGCGTGTAGCCGCGGCGGTAAGCTTCGGCAATCAGGAACATCCGCTCATCGTCCGGCTTGCGCAGACGCAGCTCCAGTGTTTCTTTATCGATTTGGTCCGCTTCCTTCAGCGCCAGGCGATGCACGCCGATTTCCAGGGAACGGATAGCTTTATGAATGGATTCCTCGAAGGTCCGGCCGATAGCCATAACCTCTCCGGTTGCTTTCATTTGTGTTCCGAGCTTGCGGTTCGCGCTTGTGAATTTATCGAACGGCCAGCGCGGGATTTTCGATACGATGTAATCCAGCGTCGGCTCAAAGCAAGCATAGGTTTGACCGGTAACCGGGTTGACGATTTCATCAAGGGTATAGCCGATAGCGATTTTAGCCGCCATTTTAGCAATCGGATAGCCCGTTGCTTTGGAAGCCAGCGCCGAGGAGCGGCTGACACGCGGGTTAACCTCGATAACATAATATTGGAAGCTGTGCGGGTCGAGGGCGAATTGAACGTTGCAGCCGCCTTCGATGTTCAGGGCGCGAATAATTTTGAGCGATGCTGAGCGGAGCATTTGATACTCGCGGTCAGACAAGGTTTGGCTTGGCGCCACGACGATGCTGTCGCCGGTATGAACGCCAACCGGGTCGAAGTTCTCCATGTTACACACAACGATACAGTTATCATTGGCATCACGCATAACCTCATACTCAACTTCCTTCATGCCGGCGATGCTGCGCTCCACCAGACATTGGCCGATCGGGCTGTAGCGGATACCGGAGGCAACCGTCTCCAGCAGCTCCTCTTCATTCGCACAAATCCCGCCGCCGGTGCCGCCGAGTGTGTACGCCGGGCGGACAATAATCGGATAGCCGATTTCATTGGCGAAATCAAGTGCTTCCTGAACCGTCGTTACGATAACGGATTCCGGTACCGGCTGCTCCAGCTCACGCATGAGGTCGCGGAACAGGTCGCGGTCTTCGGCCTTTTCAATTGCTGTCAGTTGTGTACCGAGCAGCTTTACATTTTCTCTCTCCAGAACGCCGTGACGGGCAAGCTCAACCGCCATGTTCAGACCGGTTTGTCCGCCGAGAGTCGGCAGCAGTCCGTCCGGCTTCTCCTGGCGAATAATTTGCGATACGAAATCGAGTGTAATTGGCTCGATGTATACTTTGTCCGCCATGTTTGTATCGGTCATGATAGTCGCCGGGTTGCTGTTAATGAGGACAACTTCCATGCCCTCTTCTTTCAGCGCCTGGCAAGCCTGGGTACCGGCATAGTCAAACTCGGCCGCTTGTCCGATAACAATCGGACCGGAGCCAATCACAAGAATTTTTTTGAGTGTATTATTTTTGGGCATATTGAAGAGCTCCTTTCCGTTCCGGGGCGGCAATAACCGGGCGTGCGGCTACGATTTGCGCTTGGCGCGGCAGCTGCGGATTGTCTTGTTTAAAGGTGCGAATCATATCCAGGAAATCATCGAACAGGTAGCTTGAATCGAACGGTCCTGGCGCTGCTTCCGGATGGTATTGGACTGAGAAGGCCGGATATTTCTTATGGCGAAGTCCCTCAATCGTCTTATCGTTGTTGTTAATATGCGTCACTTCCAGCTCCGTGCCTTGAATGGAATCCTCAAGTACCGTGTAGCCGTGGTTCTGGGAAGTAATGTAGCAGCGGCCCGAAATCAAATCCTTCACCGGGTGGTTACCGCCGCGGTGACCGAATTTCAGCTTGGTCGTATCTGCACCGCAGGCGAGCGCGAACAGCTGATGGCCAAGACAGATACCGAAAATCGGGTATTCGCCGAGCAGCTCGGCAATCATTTTGGCGGCATGAGAAACGTCCTTAGGGTCCCCAGGGCCGTTGGACAGCAGAATGCCATCCGGAGCAAGGCGGCGAATTTGGTCTGCAGTTGCATCATGAGGCACAACCACAACGTCGCAGCCGCGTTTTGTCAGGTCACGCACAATGCCGCTTTTAGCGCCGAAATCGACCAGCACGACACGCTCTTTCGTTCCAGGGCAGCCAAATACGCTTTTCGTCGATACACGCGATACTTGGTCTGTCATAAGCTTGGAGGCTTGCAGCTGCTCCATCAGCTCGGCAACCGGCTTGCTGGATGTAGTGAGCAGACCTTTCATTACGCCGTGATGACGAATTTTGCGGGTCAGCATCCGGGTATCGATGCCGCTGATTCCGACAATGCCGTATTCCTTCAACAGACTGTCCAGCGTATATTCCGCTCTCCAGTTGCTCGGCACATATTCATGCTCGCGCACGACGAAGCCATGGATGAACGGGCGGATGGATTCAAAATCATCACGGGCGATACCGTAGTTCCCGATCAGCGGGTATGTCATCGTTACGATTTGTCCGCAGTAGGACGGGTCCGACAACACCTCTTGATAACCAGTAATTCCTGTATTAAACACAACTTCTCCCGTCGATTCGCCTTCAGCGCCGAACCCTTTTCCGGTAAAAAGCGTGCCGTCTTCCAATAATAATCTTGCTTGCATGGGTTTCACTCCTTCTCGGTTTTCGCTAACCTGTCCCTTACTATTCCGTCCAGACCACTTTGCCGTCAACCAGCGTAGTTACCGGCCAGCCGCGCAGCTTCCAGCCGATAAACGGCGTGTTGCGGCTCTTGGACAAGAATGTGTCCGGGTCCACCGCGCGTTCTTCCTCGATGTCTACAATTGTAATGTCTGCTGCGCTGCCAGGCGCTAGGCGGCCTTGGGCCAAACCGAATACATCGGCCGGCACCTTAGTCATACGATCCAACAGGAAACCAAGCGTCCATTTCCCGGTAAGCACGAACTTCGAGTAAAGCAGCGGGAATGCTGTTTCAAAGCCTAAGATGCCGAATGGCGCGAGCTGCATGCCTTTTGCTTTTTCTTCCGGGCTGTGCGGCGCATGATCCGTAACCACCATATCGATAGTGCCGTCTTCCAGCCCTTCGATGCAGGCTTCCACATCACGTCGGGAGCGCAGCGGCGGGTTCATCTTCCAGTTGGCATCCATGCTCGGAATATCTTCCTCCGAGAGAAGCAGGTGATGCGGGCAAACCTCTGCGGTCACTTTAATCCCGATTTGCTTCGCCAGACGAATCAGACGTACGGACTGCTCTGTGCTCACGTGGCACACATGGTAATGAACTCCCGTTGCTTCCGCCAGCAAAATGTCCCGGCCGACGTGAATCGCCTCGGATTCGTTCGGAATGCCCTTGAGACCGTGCTTCGTAGCGAATGTGCCTTCATTGACCGGAGCACCGACCACTAGTGTGTCGTCCTCGCAGTGCGCAATAATCGGCAGCTCCAGCGATGCGGCCAGCTTCATGGCATCCTTCATCATCTGCGCGTTCTGAACGCCGACGCCGTCGTCTGTGAACCCGATAGCTCCTGCTTCTTTCAACGCCGCAAAATCGGTCAGCTCACGGCCAAGCTCATTTTTGGTGATGCAGGCGTAAGGAAGAACTTTAACGATTCCTTCCGTTTGAGCCTTGTCCAATACAAAGCCGACGGTTTCCGGCGTATCGATAACCGGGCGGGTATTCGGCATGCAGGCGATAGTTGTGAAGCCGCCTTTGGCAGCCGAGCGAGTTCCGCTGGCAATCGTTTCCTTGTGCTCGTAGCCAGGCTCGCGCAAATGCACATGCATGTCGATAAAGCCTGCCGAGACAAGCTTGCCGGAAGCATCAATGACTTCATAGCCTGCGGTATTGTCCGGCTTATTCGCCGTTACCTCGGCAATAGTCCCTTCCACAACCCGGATATGCTGTACTTCCATTTGACCTGCAGCGTCGTTCCATACGTTTCCGTTAAGTATCCAAATTCCCATGACCAACCTCCGGCGATGTCAATTTTGCTGCTATTGTTTTATACTAATGCCCGTTCTACAACGGCCATCCGAATCGGAACCCCGTGGCTCATCTGTGTGAAAATTTTCGACTTCTCATGCTCCACCAGTTCGTCGTCAATCTCGACATTGCGGTTGACCGGCGCAGGATGCATGATGATGGCGTGTGGCTTCATCCGCTGCATTCTTTCCACCGTTAAGCCATAGTGCTCGCGGTACTCCTCCGCCGACTTAATCATGCCGCCGGCATGACGCTCCAGCTGAACGCGCAGCATCATGACAACATCGGACTGAAGAGCTTCATCTATAGATACATAGTCTGCGTACTCTGCCAGCTCCGGCGCCTGCATGTTGACAGGAGCGCAAAACTTCACCTTCGCCCCAAGCTTCGTTAGGCCGTATACATTTGAGCGGGCTACCCGGCTGTGCAGCACGTCCCCGATAATCGAGACGGTCAAGCCCTTGAACTCTCCAAAAACCTTGCGCATCGTATAGAAGTCCAGAAGCGCCTGTGTAGGATGCTCATTGTTGCCGTCCCCCGCATTGATAAGCGGCACTTTAATTTTTTGCGCGAGCTCCGCCAGCAGACCAATCGGCTTCATCCGGATGACGCCGGCGTCAATCCCCATCGATTCCAGCGTACGTACCGTATCATAGATGGACTCGCCCTTTTCCACACTGGAGGCGGCTGCAGAGAAGTTAAGCACCTCCGCGCCCAGCCGCTTCTCCGCCACTTCAAAGGAAAAGCGGGTCCGCGTGCTGTTCTCGAAAAACATGTTTGCGACAAATTTACCTTGAAGGACATCCGTTACTTTCTTCGGATAGCTTTCCCAATAGGCCGCCCGGTCTAGTATGCTTACAATTTCCTCTTTGCCGAGCTGCTTAATGCCGAGCATATGCCGGTCGATCCCTACGTTTGCCTGTGTCATCCGGTCGTCCCCCTTTGTTGTAATATCACGACGCTGTCGTCCTGGTCAATCTCGCTCAGGTGCACTTCAATCTGCTCCTGCTTGGAGGTCGGAACGTTCTTGCCTACAAAATCAGGTCGAATCGGAAGCTCGCGGTGCCCCCGGTCCACCAGTACGGCGAGCTGAATCGATTGGGGCCGTCCCAGGTCCATCAAGGCATCCATGGCCGCACGGACGGTCCGCCCGGTATAAAGAACATCGTCGCATAAAATAATTTTTTTATTCTGTATCGCCAGCCGGTCTTCCGTAACCTCGGGAGGAGCGTTAAATTCGGGACGGTCATCGCGGTAACGCGTCACATCCAGCTCTCCAATCGGGACAGATACCGTTTCAATTTCCTGAATCCGCTCGGCAATGCGGCGGGCCAGATAGACGCCTCTTGTACGCACTCCGACAAAGATACAGTCTTCTACGCCCTTATTTTTTTCAAGGATTTCATGGGCGATGCGCGTTAATGCCCGCCGAATGGCGACATCGTCCATAATCATATTTTTGATAACGGCCATGCCCGCTCCTCCTTCTATCCGGTCTGGCGGCGTTTCTTCCCTGCGGGTCGGCAAGTGCGATTCCGGCTAAGCAAAGATGTACGACTTCCCGCAAAAAAAGCTCCTTGTGCCGTAGCAGCAAGGAGCTTTTCCAAATCTGCGCGCGTGGACAAACACAGGTCGACTCACCTTTCGGTTTAAGCCTGTGCTCTATGTCCAGCCCGCAGCGCGGTGGAATTCACGTAACCTTGCCAGCCTCTCGGGACTGAGTTAAAGGTTCTATTCATTTAACAGGATTATCGCACTTTCGACAAAAGAAGTCAAGACATTTCCTATGTGATTCCAATGCCCCCGCAGTATTCAGAATATAGAAAAAAGACTTTGGGAAAGCTGCTGCTTTCTCAAAGTCTTCAACTCGCTCTGTAGCCTACAGGCTCAGCTTTTTAATCCGTTCCACAGCGGCCTCGGTATTCTCGCGGCTGCCGAATGCAGTCAGACGGAAATAGCCTTGACCCGCTTGACCGAAGCCGACACCCGGCGTACCGACGATATGAGCTTCGGACAGAAGCTTATCGAAGAATTCCCAGGAGCTGAGATTGTTCGGCGTTTTCAGCCAGATGTACGGGGCGTTGACACCGCCGAATACGCTAAGGCCCAGAGAAGACAAGCCCTCACGAATGACCTTTGCGTTGCTCATATAATAATCGACCAGCGCCGCGATTTGCTCACGGCCTTCCGGCGTGTAAATCGCGGCCGCGCCTTTTTGCGTTACATAGGAGCAGCCATTGAACTTCGTCGTTTGACGGCGGTTCCACAGGTCGTTTACCAGCATTTCATTGCCGTCCTCATCATAAGCCTTCAGCTCGCGAGGCACGACAGTGTAGGCGCAGCGCACACCTGTAAAGCCGGCGGTTTTGGAGTAGCTGCGGAATTCAATCGCCACTTCCTTCGCGCCTTCGATCTCATAAATGCTGCGCGGCACATCATCTTCCTGAATAAAGGCTTCATATGCGGAGTCGAACAAAAGGATACATTTGTTTTCCTTCGCATAATCAACCCATTTCTTCAGTTCCGCCTTCGTAAGAGTCATCCCTGTCGGGTTGTTCGGATAGCACAGGTAAATCAAATCGACCTTTTGAGTCGGCAGCTCCGGCTTGAAGTTATTTTCCTGATTGCAGGTCAAGTATACGATGTTGTCGTAACGGTTCGTTTCTTTATTATAGTTACCTGAGCGTCCAGCCATTACGTTGCTGTCCACATAAACCGGGTACACCGGATCTTGAACCGCAATAATGCTGTCCCCGCTGAAAATTTCCTGGATGTTGCCCACGTCGCACTTGGAGCCGTCGCTGACGAACACTTCATTCGAATTCAGCGTAACACCGCGGGTTTTGTAGTCGTGCTCAATAATAGCGTTGATCAAGAAATCGTAGCCCTGCTCCGGACCGTAGCCGCGGAACGACTTCTCGCTAGCCAGCTCGTCCACAGCGTTGTGCAGACCAGTCAGAACGGACTGAGGCAGTGCGCGGGTTACATCGCCGATACCAAGGCTAATGATTTGGGCATTCGGATTTTCACTAATAAATTTGGTGCGGCGCTTTGCAATCTCGGAGAACAAATAGCTGCCTTGCAGCTGCAGGTAATTTTGATTAATTTTAGCCATGCCGGATTCCTCCATCACTTCTGGATATGATGTCAACAAAGGTAACAAGTTCTCATTTATCTAGTATCCAAGTGTATCGGTTTCACCCGTTTGTTTCCATAGAATAAAGCGCCTTTAATTTGCATTATTCCACATATACCATACTATGTTACGTCCCCAAAGCTCTGCTACTTCGTAAATACACGATTTCACCGGGCTTTATTCCAAAATAGAAATTGGGACGATGGCTGCTGTATGCCGCGATGCACCTCACGCCGAGAACGCTAAAAACCATAGCCGGAGCACACTCTATCTGCTGCGCAGCTGCTCCAGCACCAGCTTCATATCCTCAGGCAGCCCGGCTTCAAAATGGAGCCGCTCCCCTGTGCGCGGATGAACGAAGCCAAGCACAGCCGCATGCAGCGCCTGGCCCTGCATCGTAATCGCCTTGTTCCGGGTGCTGTACATCGGATCGCCGACCAGAGAGTGCCCGATAAACTTCAGATGCACACGGATTTGATGCGTACGCCCTGTCTCCAGCTTCAGCTCAAGCAGCGTAGCGTCGGGAAATCTCTCCAGCACCACAAAGTGAGTCACGGCATGCTTGCTGTTTTTATCCGTCACGGTATACATTTTGCGGTCCTGGCTGTCTCTGCCGATCGGAGCGTCGATCGTCCCCTGCTCATGGGGCACTACACCATACGCAAGGCCAATGTATTTGCGGGTAACTGTATGATCTTTAAGCTGGGCGGCCAGCCCGGCATGGGCCAGATCATTTTTCGCGGCCATGATTAGGCCTGACGTATCCTTGTCGATGCGGTGAACAATTCCGGGCCGCAGCACGCCGTTGATGCCGGATAAATCCCCGCAGTGGTAAAGCAGCGCGTTTACCAGCGTGCCTGAAGTATGCCCCGGCGCAGGATGAACGACCAGCCCGCGCGGTTTGTTAATGACGATCATATCTGAATCCTCATATACAATGTCCAGCGGTATGTTCTCCGGCGCGATTTCGAGCGCTTCCGGCTCCGGGGGCTTAACCCGAATCTGATCGCCTTCACTCAGCTTGGCATTCGGCTTCACCATCCTGCCGCCGACGGTAACATAACCGTCCCGAATCCACTGCTGTACTTGTGTCCGGGACACCTCCTGCTCCATCGACTCGGCAACCAGCTTGTCAATCCGCTGTCCGGCCTCATCCGGCTGGACAACAAGCTCGATGTGCTGTTCTGTGCCTTCCTCCTCCGAAGCGGCATCCAAAAAGCCTGCTGCAGCAGTATTGTGCTCCAAGTCAGGTCCATTTACACTGCTGGTTGGTTCTGTAGTTCTTGTATGCTTCATGATGCTACCTCACGTTTTTCTTTGCGCCATGCAATGACGGAATCGAGCAAAATGAGCGCGACCCCGATAACGATAGCGGAATCCGCCAAATTGAAGATGGGGTACGTGTAATCTACCGGTGTTCCGAAAAAGGAAAACTGAAAGCGGAACTGCAGAAAATCTACAACCTCGCCGTACAGCGCCCGGTCAATGAAATTGCCCAGCGCCCCGCCAAGCAGCAAGGCTAAAGCCGCCGGAAGCAGACGCTTCTTCTCACGAACCGACCGGTTTAAATAATAAACAATACCGACGACCACAACGAGCGTAATGACAATAAAAAACCAGCGCTGATTTTGCAAAATACCAAAGGCTGCCCCGCGGTTGCGGTGAGAAGTAATCGTGAAAAATTCGCCGATTACCGCTCTGCTCTCATACAGAGCCATATTGGTTACAATCACATATTTGGTTACTTGATCCAGGGCGAAAATTACAATCGCCACAACGTAATACCACCATATGAAACGCATCGGTTTCCTCCTTTGATGATGAGCCGGACGCTGCAAGTTATTCCCTTGTTAGTTTTCCCGCTTTCGGCTCAACCTAGAGACGAAAGGGCAGCTATGAAAGGAGATAACGAGATGCCGCATTTGACGGATGAACAGCTGCAGCATTTGCGCAGCCGTTTACTTCAGGAAAAAGCAGAGCTGGAGCACTATTTTGCACAAAATGATGATTTCGGCTTAAGTGAATCCCAGCGGGATGCAATCGGCGAGCTGTCGGCTTATGATAACCACCCCGCCGATGTCGCAACGGAAACCTATGAACGGGGGAAAGATATCGCTCTGCACGAAAATGCCAAAGTGCATTTGGAGCAAATTAATCAAGCCCTGCTAAGCATGGATAGCGGAACCTATGGCATCTGCAGGGTCTCCGGCAAACCCATTCCATATGAACGGCTTGAAGCACTGCCGACCGCAGCCGAGCATGTCGATCACGTGCCGGATCGGTTCGTGTCCGAGCGCCGTCCGGTGGAGGAGCAATTTCTATCCCCGCCCTTTGGACGAACGAGTCTGGATGAGCACGAATACAACGGCTTCGATGGCGAAGATGCCTGGCAAATCGTTGAAAGCTGGGGAAACTCCGACTCTCCGGCTATGGCGGAGGACCGCCAAATTGAAAGCTATGATGACATGTATATTGAAGCTGGCGAGCTGGACGGTTATGTCGAGCCGCTGGAAAGCTTCCTGGCCACCGATATTTATGGCGGAAATATCACCGTCATCCGCAACAAGCAATACCAGCGCTATTTGGATGAAGAAGAGGGCGAGCCGCTCCTCGAACCAAATCGCCTGGTTGAATAAGAGGCTTCAACCAGGCTGTCCTCAAGACACAAATCGTTCCGGGAGCGCTGCATTCGCAGCGCTGTCCCGGCTTTTTATTACAACCGCTTCATTACATCCGCGCAGCGCGGGCAAATATGCGGATAATCCTCGTCTTGGCCCACCAGCGGAGTCACAACCCAGCAGCGCTGGCATTTGTCGCCTTCAGCCACCGCAACCTTAACGGCCACTCCCTTAAGCGCAGAGGCAGAAGGAGCCGGTGCCGTTCCCGGCGCATACACTTCGACCCTGGATACAATAAAGAGCTGATCGAGCGCTTCCATTTGAGACAGCAGGCTTGCCGTTTCCTCATCCGGGTACAAATGCAGGCAGGATTCCAGCGACTGGCCGACAACCTTTTCTTTGCGGGCACCCTCTAGCGCTTTGTTCACCTCATCGCGCACAAGAATGAATTCCTCCCACTTCGTTTCAAGCGCCTCATCCTCCAGGGTCTTATCCGGCACAGGGAATTCTGCCAGCTGAACGCTGGACAAGCCCGTATGCGGAATATGCCCCCACACTTCATCGGCTGTATGCGGCACAATTGGAGCCATCAGTCTTACAATCGCCAGCAGCGCATCATAAAGAACGGTTTGCGCAGCCCGGCGCGCTTTGTCATTAGGGTGGCTGACGTACAAGCGATCCTTCACGATATCCAGGTAGAACGCGCTCATCTCTACAGCGCAGAAATGGTGCACCGCTTGATAAACCACATGGAATTCATAAGCGTCATATGCCTGCAGCACTTTTTGGGTCATACGGTTCAGACAAAGCAGCGCGTAGCGGTCAAGCTCATTCATGGCGGACGCTTCAACGCGGTCAACAGCCGGGTTGAAATCAGACAAATTGCCCAAGAAATAACGCAGGGTATTGCGAATTTTTCGGTAACCCTCTGTAATTTGGGTCAAAATATTATCCGAAATGCGCACGTCCGCCTGATAATCCACGGAAGCAACCCATAGACGTAAAATATCCGCGCCCAGCTTATTGCATACCTGATTTGGATCAATTGTATTGCCGAGGGATTTGGACATCTTCCGGCCTTCGCCATCCAGCGTAAAGCCATGGCTCAAAATCCCTTTATACGGCGCTTGCCCGCGTACAGCGGTTGCCGTAATCAAGGAGGAGTTGAACCAGCCTCGATATTGATCCGAGCCTTCCAAATACAAATCGGCCGGCCACTGCAGCTCCGGACGGGTCTCCAGCACGCCTGCATGGCTGGAGCCCGAGTCAAACCAGACATCCATAATATCTGTTTCTTTACGGAACTCCGCGCTTCCGCAGGAGCACGACGTGCCGACCGGAAGCAAATCCTTCGGTTCCCGGTCGAACCAGGCATTGGAGCCATGCTCTTCAAAAATGCCTGCCACATGCTCAATCGTAGCATCGTTTACAAGCGGGGTTCCGCAGCCTTTGCAATAAAAAATCGGAATCGGCACGCCCCATGTCCGCTGGCGGGAAATGCACCAGTCCCCGCGATCCGCGATCATATTATGCATCCGCACTTCGCCCCAATGCGGCGTCCAGTTCAACTGGCTGATTTGCTCCAGCATCGTATCACGGAACTTGTCAATGGAAGCGAACCATTGTTCAGTAGCCCGGTAAATGACCGGCTTCTTGGTCCGCCAGTCATGCGCGTACTGGTGATTAATAAAACCTAGCTTCAGCAAATGTCCTGATGCTTCCAGCTTCTCTGTAATTAGTTTGTTCGCTTTATCATAAAAAATCCCTTCAAAGCCCGGCGCTTCGGAAGTGAACTTCCCTTGATCGTCCACAGGGCAAAGCACCCCTAAGCTGTAGCGCTGTCCGATCAGGAAGTCATCCTCCCCGTGTCCCGGAGCCGTATGGACACAGCCTGTTCCTGCTTCCAGCGTGACATGCTCTCCCGCCATGACCAGCGAAGTGCGGTCATAGAACGGGTGCTTGCATAGAACGCCGTCCAGCTCTGCTCCTTTTATCGTGGACACTACCTGCACATCGCTCCAGCCGATCTCTTTGGCGACTGCTTCAAGCAAGCCTTGAGCCACAACGAATTTGCGGCCAGCCGCAGTTACCACAGCATAATCATATTCCGGATGCAGGCTGATTCCCAGGTTGGCGGGAAGCGTCCAAGGTGTGGTCGTCCAAATCACAACGGCCGCGTCTTCAGGCAGCTTGCCTTTCCCGTCGGCAACCTCGAAGGCCACGTAGATAGAAGCCGACGTTTTCTCGCGGTATTCGATTTCCGCTTCCGCAAGCGCGCTTTCCGACGAAGGGGACCAGTATACCGGCTTCAGCCCTTTGTAAATATACCCTTTTTTGACCATGTCGCCGAATACCCGGATTTGCTGGGCTTCATATTCCGGCTGAAGCGTAATGTACGGGTTGCTCCAATCTCCTCGCACGCCAAGCCGCTGGAATTGGCCCTTTTGCTTCTCCACCCATTTCAGCGCATATTCCTTACAATACTCGCGGAACTCGGAAACGCTCATTTTTTTGCGATCGACCTTGCCGCTGTTGGCAATAGCCTGCTCAATCGGCAGGCCGTGCGTATCCCAGCCCGGGACATACGGCGCGTCAAAGCCCTGCATCGTTTTGAAACGGACAATAAAGTCCTTCAATACTTTGTTTAACGCATGACCAATATGAATATCCCCATTCGCATAAGGAGGCCCGTCATGCAAAATAAACTTTGGCTTGCCTTCCCGGCTCTTCTGCACTTGTCCGTAAATGTCCTGCTCCTGCCAAGCCTTTTGAATATCCGGCTCCCGCTGCGGCAAGTTCCCGCGCATCGGAAACTCCGTTACAGGCAGATTTAATGTTTTGGAATAGTCGATTTCACTCATTCGTTATCTCTTCTCCTTCATCCATAGTAACACTGCTCTAGCGCATCACAACAAAAAAATCCCGTCCCTCAAGGGACGAGATGTGCACGCGGTACCACCCTAGTTCGGATTCAGCAGCCGTGTGCTGCCGCACCCGTGCCTTCTCCGCTTGACGATCGGTAACGGGATCAGCCGGTTCTCTCTACTTCAGCTCGTTCAAGAGACACTCCTGGGTGATATTCAATCGGCGGCCGGGATTAGGCTTGCACCAAAACCCTAACTCGCTGGCACCGGCAAAAGCCCGATTTACTTGTCCCAGTCATCGCTTTACACAGTTTATTACGCCCGAGTATAGCCCAAGCGCGGTAAATAGTCAACTTCCTGCGCTTCCTGCAGGCGAATATTCTCTATGTTCTACAAGACATATGTATGAGTCCTGCATTCCTCCAGCATGTAGCGTAACCTGTCTCCCGCCCTCCGGCGGCTTCTACGATAGCCACATTAGGCAAAGGCTGAATTCCCGTTACTCGTTAGCCGCATTCAACTGGGCGAACGTTTCCCAGCTGTCATTATTGAGCAGCTCCACTTGAGCTTCCAGCAGCGTTCTGAAGCGCGTTCTGTAAATGGTGGCCTGTTTTTTCAGCTCTTCAATTTCGAGTGAAATTTTGCGCGATTTGATGAGCGACTCGTTAATGATGCGGTCCGCATTTTTCTCCGCTTCCTTCACGATAAGCTGCGCTTCCTTCTTCGCGTTGCTCCGCACCTCATCCGCGGCTTCCTGGGCGACAATAATGGTCTTGCTCAGTGTTTCCTCAATGTTCGCAAAATGATTCAGACGCTCTTGCAGCGTCTCCACCTGATTTTGCAAATCCTTGGATTCCCTTATCAAGGCCTCATAATCCTTAATAATTTGATCCAGAAATTCATTGACCTCGTCCTCGTTGTAGCCGCGGAAGCTGCGGCTGAATTCTTTATTATGTATGTCCAGCGGGGTAAGCGGCATGATGCACCTCCTGTGGCTTTTCAAAACGTCTACTTACAAGGTTTTGAAAACATATATTCGACAGGTTTGCCTGAATTCCTGCATTGTTCAAATGTATTTGCCAATTTTTACACGAATCCGGCCCTTTTTCGTCACGCCCTCCACTTCCAGCACTTTAAACCTTCCGAAGCCCTGAAACGAAACTACATCACCTTCCTGAAGCGGCTTTGACGGGTCCTCGACGACCTTCCAATTGACTTTGCAGCGGCCGTTCTGTATCGGAGCCAGCACCTTGGCCCGGCTGAGGCGGCAAACGTCGCTTACAATGCCGTCCAAACGCAGCGAAGCCACCGACAAGCTCATTTCCTCCAGCGACACCTTAGCCACCTCCAGGCGGGAGAGCGGCACGATGTCCGTCAGAACATGAACGCGGTGGACGTGGCGTAATTCCGTATCGACAAACCCAATCATCTCGCCGGCTACAAGGCAATGGCATTTACTGGAATGCACGTGCAAATCGCCAATTTTGTCCCGCTTAATCCCGAGACCGAGCAGGGCTCCCAGAAAGTCCCCGTGCTCCAGCTCGCTGAACCTGGTGTCGTCCGAAGAAATTTCAAGCACCTGCAGATGGATGTCTTCGTCCTCCGGGTCGCGGTAATCCGGCACGATAACCGCTCTTTTGCGTTCAGCCCCCTCGTAACCGCCGTCAAACCGGATGTTTACGTCCGGCTCGCGGTTGACCAGCGATTCCAAAATAAAAGCCTGGCGCGGGTCAAGAAAATCGGTCACCTTCACCGTATGATCGGCCGCACGCTGCACCCAATCAGATGCTTTATCCACAAACGGCCGTTCGTCCGGATGAAAATGCGCATAAAGATTGTCGTTCACCACCCGATGCCTCCTTACAAAATCCAGCCCAGCACAGTCAAAATACCGATTGTGACAAACTTAAAGGCAAAAAATGCAACGATAGGAGAAATATCAATCATTCCGCCAATCGGGGGAATAAGCTTCCTAAACGGCGCCAAGTACGGCTCCACCAGCCTCGCAAGCATTTGACCGATAAAGCTGTCCCGCGCGCCTGGAAGCCATGACAGCAGCACGTAAGCGATCATCAGGTAGGAATATATTTCCAGCGCTACAGCCACAAAACTCAAAATCGTACCTTGAAAACCAGACAATCCCTTCACCTCGATATCAGTTGTAGTCAGTCTCCTGCTGGCCCATCATTTCGGTAATCGCGCCTTGTATCTCCACCGAGTCCGGCGTGCAGATGAAAATGTTCGGGCCAATCTTGGAGATGCTCCCATTCAAAGCATACACGGTACCGCTCAGGAAATCCACAATGCGCACCGCCTGTTCCGTCCGAACACGCTGCAAATTAACGACTACCGGGCGCCGTGAGCGGAGATGGTCGGCAATTTCCTGAGTTTCCTCGTAGGAGCGGGGCTCACTCAGCACGACGCGCACATTTTTTTGCGAATGGATGCTGACGATATTGCTCTTCTGTTGTTTACGTGTATCTTGGAACGGGGTTTCAATTTCTTCATGAGTATCGGCGATTTTTTCTTTCTCGATCATTTCCTCTTCTTCCTGAAGGCCAAGAAAATTCATAAATTTATTCACTACGCCCATCATCATCCCTCATCTCATCATTTCATTTTGCCCAAAATATTCCTATTCCTTACCGACTAGAATCGAGCCCAGACGCACCCAGGTCGCCCCTTCTTCGATAGCGATTTCAAAATCATTGGACATGCCCATTGACAGATGCGGCACTTCATATGCAAGCATTCCGCTGCGGTTCAGCCGATCGCGAAGCTCCCGCAAGCCCCTGAATACCGGGCGCGTTGCCTCCGCATCCTCATAAGGCGCCATGGTCATCAGACCGACAATGCGCAGGGCCGACATCGTCTTGATTTCTTCAACAAACGAAAGCAGCTTGTCCGGCGCAAGCCCGTATTTGCTTTCCTCTCCGGACACATTGACCTGGATAAAGCAATTCGCCGTTACTCCTGAAGCCGCCGCCTTCTTTTGCAGCTCCTCAGCCAGCGATATCCGGTCCAGAGAATGAATATAAGCAAATTTGCCGAGCACATCCTTAACCTTGTTGGTCTGCAGATGCCCGATGAAATGCCAGGTGGCTGCACCGCCGATTGCCTCCCACTTCTCTTTGGCATCCTGCCAGCGGTTCTCCCCGACATGAGTGCACCCTTCTTCTACAGCTTGTCTGGCGGTGTCAAGTGATACATATTTCGTTACGGCGATTACATTTATGTCTTGACGGCTTCGCCCGCTGCGATCGCACGCTGCCTGAATCCGCTGTTCTACAGCACGGATACGTTCTGCTAAGCCTTGCTGTGTCGTCGTCATCTGCATCTTCCTTTCAACTGCGGTCCATCCCATATTTGCAGGATTCTACTGAAAATCAGCGGCTGCGGCAAAAGAGAATCCTACTGCTCTGATCCAAGCAATTCGCCAGAAGCGGCTGCCATCGGCATCATAGCACTACACCCGGAAACAGCCACCCTTAGAACAAATCCAAACCGATCCAAGCTGTCATCCGCCCCGTCCGGCCGCTCTCCTTCCGATGAGAGAAGAACCAGTCCGTATTGCAGCTTGTGCACCACTGCGTTATTTCGATGTGTTCTGGCAAAATTCCTGCTTTTGATAAAATTTGTGTGTTGATTTGTTTTAAATCAAGCATAAATTTGCCGTTCTCTCTCCGCGTCCATCCTTCCGTCACATCGGGCAATCCGGCTTGAACCTCCCGTATGACGGCTTCATCTACCTCATAGCAGCATTCGCCTATCGAAGGACCGATTGCCGCCCGTATTGTTTCCGGCTTTGCGCCGAACGCTTCCTGCATTCGTTCTACCGTTTTTCCGGCAATGCGCTGTACCGTCCCGCGCCAGCCTGCATGAGCGAGTCCGATTGACCGGGTTACCGGGTCCACGAAAAACAGCGGCACGCAATCCGCAAAAAAAGCGTTCAGCCAAATCCCCCGCTCCCGGGTGATTAGCCCGTCCGTATCCGCAAATGCATCCGCCCGGCTTAATCGGCCCCGGCCCCGGTCCTTTAGCGTAACGACAGCCACTTCCGCCGAATGCACCTGCTCAGCGCAGGTCCATGCCTCAAACGTTGTCCCGACGGCCCCTGCAATACGCCGGCGGTTCAGCTCCACGTGCTCCGGGCGGTCTGCCACATGCAGGGCACAATTAAGCGAATCGAAGCTGCCCTCGCCTACCCCCCCGCGACGCGAGGAGAAGCCTGCCGTCAAACCCGGTATGCGGGCTTCCCAATCTTGAATATGAAATAAAACCGGCTGGCCTTCCTCTCCGCCGGATACCACAAACGGTTCCATGCTTACCACCTCATGCCTCTTCTACAAAGCCTGACCTTGCCTTGCACCCGGCGCGCTGAACGGGTAAATGAGGAGCGAAACGCCGCCAGGCTCAGCATTGTCAGCTTTGACTTTGTATTAGTGTAACACAAGACCGTCTACATGTCCCGATAACTACGGTCCCGATCCCGTTCACGAAGTGGGCGTGAAGCCTCATATTCCCGCTCCGGCTCCCCCTCTGAACGGTCGCGGAACGCCTTGGCTTCATCCAGCTTGACCAAAATGACGTCCGCCCCGATTTTGACAATGTTCTGCCAAGGAATAATCACATCCGCTCCACCGCCGAACAGCCCGAAGAAACGTCCCTCCTCCGGAACGACGATTGATTCAATCCGGCCATGCCGCAGATCCAAATCAATATCGCTGATATGCCCCAGCTTTTTGCCGTCCACAATGTTAATGACATCCTTGGATTGAAAATCGGATATTTTCATCAGCCGTCCACTCCTTTGCTAGTACAGTATATGTTTGGAGTGGGGAAAATGTCCTGCCCCCATCAAAAAAGAAACGCTCCCTCCGGCAGAGGAAGCGTCGCTTCAAACGGAAATCCTTAATTTTTGACGTGCTTTTGCATTTGCGAAATGGCGGACTTCTCCAGACGGGACACCTGCGCCTGCGAGATGCCGATTTCATCAGCAACTTCCATCTGGGTTTTCCCATCAAAGAAGCGCATCGATAAAATCATTTTCTCCCGGTCCCCCAGCTTCCGCATCGCCTCCCGGAGGGCGATCCCCTCAATCCAGGAGACGTCCTTGTTGCGCTCATCACTGATTTGATCCATCACATAAATCGGGTCTCCCCCATCATGATAGATAGGTTCAAACAATGAAACCGGATCCTGAATCGCATCAAGCGCAAATACAACATCTTCCTTGGGTACATTAAGCGCTTCGGAAATTTCATAAATCGTCGGCTCCCGGGAGTTGCTCCCGGTCAAGGAATCCCGAACCTGCAGCGCTTTATAAGCGATATCCCGCAAGGAGCGCGACACCCGAATCGGGTTGTTGTCCCGCAGATAACGGCGTATTTCTCCGATAATCATCGGCACCGCATACGTCGAGAATTTGACATTCTGACTTAGATCAAAATTATCAATGGCCTTCATCAAACCGATACAGCCGACCTGGAACAAATCGTCGACGAATTCGCCCCGGTTGTTGAAGCGCTGAATGACACTGAGCACCAGTCTCAAGTTGCCGTTTACCAATTTCTCTCTTGCCGCCCGCTCCCCCTGCGTCTGAAGCTGCACGAACAATTCGCGCATCTCGGCATTGGTGAGAACAGGCAATTTCGCGGTATCTACTCCACAGATCTCCACTTTATTTCGGGTCAACGCGACTACCTCCCAAGGAGAAACAT
The DNA here is from genome assembly GCF_037137075.1 of Paenibacillus sp. y28. NCBI lineage: Bacteria > Bacillati > Bacillota > Bacilli > Caryophanales > Paenibacillaceae > Paenibacillus > Paenibacillus sp. y28. The sequence continues at coordinate 92,655 of NZ_JBBBNV010000015.1, read as the reverse complement.
TAATGTTAATTATCCCCTTGGACCTGTTTTTTATGCGCCGCTTCCAGCCGCACGCCTACGCGATAATGCGCTATCATGCTTTGTAAACCGCACCCGGTACGGCTTTGAACGATCACACCATTTTGTTAAATTCTTTTCGTAAGCGTTTTATTATCCGCTTCTCCAGCCGCGAAATATACGACTGCGAGATGCCCAGCAAGTCAGCCACGTCCTTTTGTGTTTTCTCTTCCCCATCCTGCAGCCCGAACCGGAGCTCCATAATAATACGCTCCCGCTCCGACAGCTTATCCAATGCTTTATGAAGCAGCTTGCGGTCCACCTGCTCCTCTATATTGCGGTAAATGGTATCATTCTCTGTGCCGAGCACATCCGAAAGCAGCAGCTCGTTGCCGTCCCAATCAATGTTAAGCGGCTCATCGAAGGACACCTCGGTCCGAATTTTGTTATTGCGCCGCAGGTACATCAGAATTTCGTTCTCAATGCAGCGCGAGGCATAAGTGGCCAGCTTTATTTTTTTCTCCGGATCGAAGGTGTTGACTGCTTTAATGAGGCCAATTGCTCCGATGGAAACAAGGTCCTCAATGTGAATCCCTGTGTTTTCAAATTTACGGGCGATGTATACAACCAGGCGAAGATTTCGTTCAATCAGCACCGAACGAATCGCGCTGTCACCTGTGGGAAGCTTCTCCAGCAGGTACTCTTCCTCTTCCCGTGTGAGAGGGGGAGGCAGCGCCTCACTGCCGCCAATGTAGTAAATTTCTTCACTTTTCAAACCCAGAAGAAACAAGAACCGGTATAATCCAAGCTGCAGCTGCAGCCTCCATTTCATGATCATGTCTTGATTCTCCTCCCAGCGGTTTTATTGTCTACTCATTTCGGTGCAAATTCTGTGCATGCTTTCCTGCGGCAATGTCTTACCCGCTCATCAGCATGGGGTGAACAATGGCTTGGTAGGAGCCATCTCCGCAAAGCTTTCCCGCATCCAGCGCCACTAACACCTTAGCGGCTTCTATCGTACGCTCCTCATGACGAATGACAACCTGATCCGGCTTAATCGCCAGCATAAACCGGGTATCCCGGTTCACCCCCCGGTAAGGGACGAAACGAAGCCGATCCTGCCAAATAAACTCCTCCTGCTCCAGCCCGCTGACTAGCTCCTCCACACGCCCGCCCCGGATGCGCTCCACCCAGGATGCGGGCAAAACCTCCTGCCATATCACCGTCTCCATAACCATAACCGGCGTACGGGTCAACGGATCATACAGCTGATTTCCTGTATCAATCAGACCTTTACAATGATACACACTGCCTTCTACCCGAACCTCCACATCGGCCAGGCAGCTGGTCAACTGCTCCCGCCGGCGTGCTCCGCCAAGCACCATTTTGAACAGCCACAGCATCAAAGGAAAAGCTATAGCCGTTACCAAAAATCCCACGCGAAGCGGCTGGCCTCCATCGCCTTCCTGCGGAAACCAAATGCTGGACAAAATCACATCCGCCGGCTGATAAAAATAATGGATGGCAAATAGGCCCCCCGCAGCCGCAAAGCTGATTAGGAAGAACATGCCTATATTGCTTACGTAGTTACGCAGTCCACCAAAGCCAAAAGCCATCCAAATGAGCAGCGCCGAAACCATGCATTTTGCCGCCATACTGAACATAAAACTTAACATGGGGTAAAACAGCAGCACAGTATAAGCGCCGCCTACCGCTGAAGTTACGGCCAGCCTCCACCACGGACACCGCAGCTTGCGTGCACGGGCCGTCATATATAGCAGCAGGCCGTCCATCAGCGTATTGGCGAGGAAGACCAGATCAGCATAAACGACCATCTGCTCCCCCTCTCTTAATGGCTTGCACGATGCGGGTTATCGGTCATCCGCCGGACGAAATCAGTATAGCCCATGCTCTAATAGAAGTCTGTCAAACCTTGTCACGAATTTCTCTGTTTTTTTGTCATCCCGGCCAACACAAAAAGAGCCTTCCATTTCGTCCCAAAGGACAAAAGGAAAGGCTCTTTCCCTGCTGCAAGATTGCAGGCTAGTTACTAGATTATTTGTCAGAAAGATTCCGGCCGCGGTTACGCAGAAAGGTCGGAATATCCAGTTGGTCCGTAGAAGGCTGGCTCCCGAACGGACGCACGTTTTGACGGCTCTCGCCTTGTTCTTGCCCTGTGCCCCCTGCAGCGCCTGGGCGGCGGCCCGGGTGCTGTGGAACACTCGCAGGCTTATGCTCGAAACCGGTCGCAATCACGGTCACCATAATTTCATCGGTAAACGTATCATCGATAATAGCTCCGAAAATCATATTCACTTCCGGATCGGAATGCGAGATCACGATATCGGCCGCCTCATTGACTTCGTACAGGCTGAGGTTAATACCGCCGGTAATGTTCATCAAAATACCGCGGGCACCGTCAATGGACGTTTCCAGGAGCGGACTCATGATTGCCTGTTTGGCAGCCTCGGCCGCGCGGTTCTCTCCTTTGGCTACGCCAATGCCCATCAGAGCCGAGCCGCGTTCAGTCATAATCGTTTTGACGTCAGCAAAATCAAGGTTAATCAGACCCGGACGCTGAATCAAGTCGGAAATGCCCTGTACCCCTTGACGGAGCACGTTATCCGCATGGATAAATGCTTCCAGCATCGGCGTTTTCTTGTCGACGATTTCAAGCAAACGATCGTTCGGAATAATGATCAGCGTATCTACTTTTTCTTTCAGAGCGGCAATGCCCTGCTCGGCCTGCAGCGCGCGCTTCCGGCCTTCGAAGGTAAACGGCCGGGTAACGACGCCTACTGTCAATGCGCCGCATTCTTTGGCAATCTCGGCAATCACCGGAGCAGCTCCGGTGCCTGTGCCGCCGCCCATACCAGCGGTAACGAACACCATATCCGAACCCTTCAGCGCATTGATGATCGACTCCCGTGATTCTTCCGCTGCTTTCTTACCGATTTCCGGGTTAGCGCCCGCGCCAAGACCACGGGTCAGCTTCTCGCCCAGCTTCAGCTTCGTTTCCGAGTTAGACATATTGAGCGCTTGCGCGTCCGTATTCACAGTAATAAATTCAACACCCGTTACGCCACTCTCGATCATCCGGTTCACAGCGTTGCTTCCCCCGCCGCCAACCCCGATGACTTTGATCTTCGCCATCTGGTCCAGATCCAAATCAAATTCAAACATAGTCCTTCATGCTCCCCTCAAAATGATGCGGATGATAAAAGTGCGGCCAATAAACGGAACGGCCTGCTTGTCTACAGCAGCCGGCATCCGTTTATACAATGATTCTGAAATTCATGTTAAATAAATTCGCTGAACCAGTTTTTCACACGCTCCACCAGGTTTGTCTTTTGCTTGACCGGCTGCTTCACGGTTGTTTTCTTAACCGTGCCTGTCGCACGTGTTTTCACAAATCTGGAAACATACTGTATGATTCCGACCCCGCTCGTGTAAGCAGGCTCTCGCACCCCGATGAAATCAGGAACCGCAATGCGTACCGACGTATTCAGCTCTTCCTGGGCGATAATAAGCATGCCGGGCATCGATACAGTACCTCCAGTCAGCACATAGCCCCCCGGAACCTCAGGATAGCCCAGACGTGCCACTTCAGCGCGAACCAGTTGAAAAATTTCTTGAACACGCGGCTCGATGATAGAGGACAAATCCTGCTGACTGTATTCCTTATCACCGTTTGAACCGATGCGCGGAACTTTGAACACCTGATCTACATCCGCATCATTGAACACAGCACAGCCGTACTTCAGCTTCACCTTCTCGGCGATTTCCACTTGGGTTTTCAGTCCGATTGAAATGTCATTCGTTATAAATTCGCCCCCAATGGGCAGTGTGGACGTCGCCACAAGATTTCCTTGGTCGTAGACCGCAATTGTCGTTGCGCCTGCTCCGATATCGACCAGCGCCGTTCCAATCATCTTCTCATCCTTCGACAGCGTCAGCTGGCCTGCCGCCAGAGACATCAGCACCAAGCCGGATACTTTCAATCCGGTCCGCTCCACACAGCGCAGCAAATTGTGAATGGCCGTTTTGGCACCGGTAATAATCGTCGCTTCCACTTCCAGCCGCACGCCAATCATGCCGCGCGGGTCCTGAATCCCTTCCAAGCCGTCTACTACATATTGCTTTGGAACGACTCCGATAATTTCCCGCTCGGGCGGAAGAGCGATAACCTTGGCCGCCTGTAAGACGCGCTCGATATCCTCTTCACCGATTTCACGATCCTCGTTGGAAACCGCCACTACGCCGTGGCTGGATTGAAGCGCGATATGATTACCTGAAATGCCTACAAACACTTCGGCTATTTGAATGCCTACCATCCGTTCTGCATGGTCGATGGCACTTTTGATGGACTGGACGGTTTGGTCAATATCTACAATTGCTCCTTTGCGAATACCTTCCGAATCGGACGAACCGACACCCACAATGTGTATCGCGCCACTGCCTACCTCTCCGATAATCGCCCGCACTTTGGATGTGCCGATGTCCAAACTGACAATGGTGTCATTATTGCTCAAGCGTCTGGGCACCTCCCGTACTAGAAATATAAACCACGACTTTTGTAAAAGAACCAATGTACATATTCCACACCGCTATGAATTTCCCTCTTTTTTTATTGCAAATTTTCAAAAGAACATACCATAAGTGCAATTCTAACATTTCTTCATATGAAAGAGTAGTCTAATTTTACGTTTTTCGCTTAAAGTTGCCAAAATCTCAATAATGCAAGCAATATCACCTTTTTTAACTATTTTTGGTAGAAAAGATCGAAAGAGCGGTGGACATCAACCTCCAGCAGCTCCAGAACTCCGGAAGTAATTTGCTTCTTCTTTAAATCTTCGATGATATCATCCAGTGTTTTCATTTTATCGGGAAGCTTTGTAACGGTTGTATACACCTCATAGTTGGCGCGAACATACATTTTGATTTTGTCGGGATACGAGTTGGTCGGCGCCGGCCGAATCTCCGAAATATAGGAAAGCTGCACCGGGGTCAGCGCCGTCAGCGCCGCACACAGCTTCTTGCGCCACGGGTCTTCTTCATTCCACCCGCTGATGATCGGCTTATCGATAGGCGCATAGTTGTCCAGCGGATAGCTCCATCCGCTGGACAATACCGCTTCAGTCTTGCCTTCCGGGCTAATCTGATACGCCACGCGCGGAAACTCTTCGATGATAATGCGGATATGGCCAGGGAAATCCTTGGACACCTCGGCCGATTTTACGGCTGGCAGTGCTTTAACCCGCTGCATAATAACCGTGGAGCGGACAGCCAAAAAATGATCGCCCTCCTTGACCCCCGAAGCTTGTACAATTTCGTCGGTCGTAAGCGCGCTGTTGCCCGAAACTTCAATAATAGCAATTCTACTAATTGAAGATCGAAAGAACAACACAAAAAGCAGAATAATAAAAAACATCAAAAGAAAAACGAGCAACCTGCGGCTGCTGCGTGATTTGGTCTTCGTTTGCTTCGTTAGCGCAGGAACCTTGTCGTAGGCTGTAGACAAATCGGGCACCACCTTCAGGCATATATGCGTTAAAAAGCCTACATCCCCTTCGTATGAAGGGGCTGCTTGGCCGCTTGTTATCTTATGGAATGATTTGCTCCACCGGCGAGAAGCGCTGGATTTGACCGCCAAGCCGGGCAAACATCGTTTCAATATGATCGTATCCGCGGTCAATATGATGAATTTGTTCAATGACGGTTCTGCCGCCTGCCGCAAGTCCGGCGATAACAAGAGCTGCTCCGGCTCTCAGGTCAGTCGCTTCCACTGCAGCTCCGTACAAACGGGGCACCCCGCGAATGAAGGCAGAGCTCATATCCGTCCGGATGTCGGCACCCATCCGCCCCAGCTCATCCACGTGCTTGAACCGGCCTTCAAAAATAGTTTCTTTCATTATACTAAGTCCGTCAGCTAGTGCCAGAAGCACCATAATTTGAGCCTGCAAATCGGTTGGAAACGAAGGATATGGCGATGTGACAATACGCTCTACGGCTTTGGGCCGTCCTGCGCAGCTTATGTTTATTATATCACCGCAAACCGTCATTTGAACACCTGCCCGCTTCAGCACATGCATGACGGACGTCAGATGCGGTGCGCAGACGTTTTGCAAGGTAACACTGCCTCGGGTAGCGGCGGCAGCAACCATAACCGTTCCAGCAACGATACGGTCAGGAATAATAGAGTAATGGCAAGCCTTCAGCTCTGTTACGCCTTCAATCGTAATCGTATCCGTACCGGCTCCAATAATGCGGGCCCCCATCTTGTTCAAAAAATGCTGCAAATCCTGAATTTCCGGTTCACGGGCCGCGTTCGTTATCGTCGTGGTTCCCTTTGCCAGCACGGCAGCCATCATAATGTTTTCCGTTGCCCCTACGCTTGGAAAGTCCAGTACAATGTCGGCACCCTTCAATTGCTCCGCCCGGCATACAATCGTTTCCGGCGTTTCCTCAATGACGGCCCCGAGCGCCTGCAAGCCGCGCAAATGAAGATCGATTTTGCGTTCTCCGATGGCGCAGCCTCCCGGCTGATACACCTGGACATACCCGAAACGGGCCAGGAGCGGTCCCATTAGAAAAACGGAGGAACGCATTTGTTTCATCAGATCTTCAGGCACATGGGACGAAGCAAGCGTGGTGGTGTCCACCGTTACGGTCTCCCCTTGCTGTTCCGCACGGCAGCCAAGCCCCTTCAAGATGCACAGCATCACCCCAATATCCAGCAAGTTCGGCACATTCTCCAGTCTGTGAACGCCGCCGGCGAGCAGAGAGCCTGCCAGAATCGGCAGCGCCGCGTTTTTGGCCCCATGTATCCTGATGGTTCCAGACAGTGGTCTCCCGCCGTCAATCACCAACTTCTCCAAAGTTCCACCTCCGATTTACGGCTCACCCACCACCAATACTTCGGGGATCAAATCCACGCCGTAAAGTTCCTGGACCTTGCTGCGCATTTGATCCATAAGGGTGAGCACATCAGCGGCTGTCGCTTGCCCGGTGTTCACGATGAAATTGGCATGCTGCGTCGACACTTCGGCGCCGCCGACCCGCAATCCTTTTAGTCCCGCTTCCTCGATAAGCTTCGCCGCATACGTCCCCTCGGGATTACGGAACGTGCTGCCGGCGCAGGCCATTTGCAGCGGCTGCGTCTTGATCCGGCGGTCCTTGTACGAGGCCATCGCAGCCGCGATTTCCGTACGGTTCCCGCTGCTCAATTCAAAAACCGCTTCGGTTACAATGCCTTTTATCGAATGCAGGATGGAATGACGGTATGCAAATTCAAGCTCCTCCGCGGTCCATGTGACCAACTCCCCGGTTTCCAGCACAATATCAGCCTGCTTGAGAATACGCGAAACATCCGACCCGTGCGCTCCCGCGTTCATGTAAACGGCTCCTCCCACTGAACCCGGAATACCTCCCGCGAACTCCAGCCCGGTCAGTCCTTGCTTGCCGGCCAGCACCGATAATTTAATGAAGCTTAAGGCTCCGCCGGCAATAACCCGCTCGTTGTCGAAATTCAAGTATTCAAAGGCACGCCCGAGCAAAATGACCGCCCCCCGAATGCCTTTGTCGGAAACGAGCATGTTGGACCCTCTGCCGATCGCAATCCATGGCACCCCGTGGCGATACAGGATACGAAGCGTCTCGGCAAGCGCTTCTTTACTATCCGGAATGATGAGGCAGTCTGCCGGACCGCCGATTTTCCAGGTCGTATAAGCGGCTAACGGCTCCTGAAACAGCAGCTTTCCTACATGCGCGGCCTGGAGTTCGGAAACAACGTGTTGCATGGGATAAACCTCCTTCACAGAACATCGGAAGCATGACGCTGCTGCATCTTCAGGCGGGCGATCGCCGCAGGTGCATGACGCCGATGCATGGCTTCCAGCTGCATCGCAAAAGCTCGCTTGCGCTGCGTCAAAGAATCATGTTCATTCTCCGAACTAATCGCAGCTTGTGGAGTAAGCAGTAAACCAGCCCCTATATCCAGCACCGGTCTGGCAAAGCAGCCTTTCCACCTGGCCTTTGTATGCATCTTCGAGCTTTCCGGGTGTCTGTCACGGTTATAGTGTAGTTTATGTCAGAAGAGCAATGTGTGTGACAATCGCCCAATTCAATTCAAATTCACGCCTTTGCGGCCGTTTCTTCAATAAGCCGTACAGCCGCTTCGGCGCTGGCGCGTCCGGCCTGCTTCGGCATCCGGGCCTGCACCTGCTCACGATGGGCGTACAGCTGGCTCACGTCCAGGACCAGCCGTTCCGGGGTAAGCTGCTCTTCAGGCAGAACAGCAGCATAGCCCTGCCGCTCGAACGATTCCGCGTTCATGATTTGATCGCCCCGGCTCTGGCCACGGGTCAGCGGAATTAACAGCATGGGCTTGGACAAAGATAAAAATTCAAATATCGACGTTGCTCCGGCACGAGACACAACCACATCGGCCATGGCCAAAATGTGCGGAAGCTCCTCCTGAATAAATTCAAACTGGCGATACCCGTGCCGGCGCTCCAGCTCGGAATTGAGCTGGCCCTTTCCGCAAATATGGACCACTTGAAACCGCTCCAGCAGCTCCGGAAGCGCAGCCCGTACCGCCTCATTAATCCGCTGGGCCCCGAGACTTCCGCCCATAACAAGCAGCACGGGCTTTTCGCCGGAGAAATGGCATATGTTCAGCCCTTTGCTTTTACTGCCCTGCAGCAGCTCCTCACGAATCGGCAGGCCGATGGAAACCGCCTTTCCCGGCGGCAGATGACGGGTCGTTTCGGGAAAGGTCGTGCATACCTTCGCGGCAAAAGGAACCGACAGCTTATTGGCCAGCCCCGGCGTCAGATCCGACTCATGAATGATGACCGGAATCCGGTTCAGCCAGGCGCCAACCACAACCGGCACGGAAACGAAGCCTCCCTTGGAAAAAACGATATCCGGTTTAATCCGGCGGAGCAAACGGTACGCTTGGCCAACGCCGAGCAGGACGCGAAACGGGTCCTTTATATTTTTCAAATCAAAATAACGGCGCAGCTTGCCCGATGAAATCGCATGGTACGGAATTCCGGAAGATGCGATGATTTGCTTCTCAATGCCGTCCCGGGACCCGATATATTCCGCACGCCAGCCCTTGGCACGCAGCTTCGCCATCAGCGCCAGATTCGGCGTGACGTGCCCGGCCGAACCGCCTCCGGTAAAAACAATTTTGTTCATAATCTGAAAAATCACCTCGCGTAACGGGAAATATTAAGCAGTACGCCGATGGACGTCAGCATGAGTGTCAGGGAGGACCCCCCGGCGCTTACTAATGGAAGCGTGATGCCGGTAACCGGGAACATGCCGATCACGACCCCGATATTGATGACGACCTGCACTGCGATCATGCCGACAATGCCGGCCGCCAGCAGGCTCCCGAACGTATCCGGCGCAGTCATCGCCGTACGCATGCCGCGCCAAACCAGCAGCAGAAACAGCACCAGCACCGTCGCTCCGCCGATAAACCCAAGCTCCTCGGCAATAATGGAGAAAATAAAATCCGTCTGCGGCTCGGGCAGATAGCTGTATTTTTGCCGGCTCATTCCGAGTCCCAGCCCAACCAGCCCGCCCGGTCCAATTGCATAAAGGGATTGAATCGACTGATACCCTGCGCCCAGCGGGTCCTGCCACGGGTCCAGAAATGCTGTAATCCGCTTCAGCCGGTACGGTGCGGCGGCAATCAGGCCGACAAAGCCGGCGACACCGAGCAAGCCGAGTCCAGCCAGGTGGGCCATCCGTGCTCCAGCTGTATAAATAATGATCAACGAGGCTCCGACAAGCACAGCCCCGGTGCCCAGATCCGGCTGCAGCATAATCAAGCCGAAAGCAGCGCCAATTGTGGCCAGCGGTGGCAGCAGCCCCCGCGTAAAGCCTGTGATGGGATGCACCGGCTCAGCCAGCCACTTGGACAGAAAAACAATCATGCCCATCTTCATAAATTCGGAGGGCTGAATGCCGAGCGATCCGATGCCGAGCCAGCTGCGGGCGCCGCCTCGAACGACACCGACCCCAGGGATGAGTACGATGACCAGGAGCCCGAAGCAAATCAATAGGCCGGGAAACGCCCATCTGCGCCACACGCGGTAATCCACATTCATCGTGAAAAACATAGCCACAATGCCAAGCACTGCAAAAATAGCCTGACGCTTTAAATAATAAAAGCTGTCGCCAAAGTCATGGAACGCAAGCACCGCGCTTGCGCTGTACACCATAACCACACCGATTCCCAGAATGGCCAGTGTGGCAATGATGATCCACGGGTCCGGCATCGCTTTCGCTTTTGTCATAATCCGACACCACCTGTCTAATAGAAGTTCAGGGCTTGGGAATGGAATAAAATAAGTCCTGAAATCCGGTCAAGCCCCTTCTATTTACAGGTTATGCACAGCTTGTTTAAAAATGCGTCCACGCTCCTCATAGGAGGCGAACATATCCCAGCTAGCGCACGCCGGCGAGAGCAGAACGATGTCGCCTTCCTCGGCAAATGCTTTGGCGCGGGTGACGGCTTCCTGCAGCACCGCTGCCGCCAGCTCGGAAGCCGAACCGAAGGACTGCGCAGGGCTCTGAAGCGACTGCTCATCGACAACCGCGATAAGGTCCAGGCCCGCCTCAGCGGCGACCCGGCTTATTTTGTCCCGGGTTTGGCCGAAGGCCACGACCGCCTTCACCCGTTCCCGGAAATAAGGGAGTAACTCCGTATACTCCATATGGCGCTCCAGGCCTCCGGCCAGCAGGACAATGGGCTGCTCGAACGATTCCAGCGCTTTGATCGTTGCCGCCGGATTGGTTGCCTTGGAATTGTTATAATAAACAATCCCGCCGGATTCACGCACGAATTCCAGCCGATGCTCAACACCACGGAATTCATGAAGCACGCTGCCGATGAGTGCCGGATCTACACCGGCAGACAAGGCAACAGCCGTGGCGGCAAGCGCATTTTCCAAATTAAACTCGCCCGGAATGCCTACTTCCCGGGCAGGTAAAATCGGCGTCACAGCTCCGTCCGCAGTCCGGTATACGATTTGACGGCCTGCCGCTTCCTCTTCGCTGCCTGTCCCAAGCGGCGGCTCCAAATAAACACCGCTTTCCAGCCGCTGGCGGCACGAAAACCGCAGCAGCTTCCCGGATGTGCGGGCAGCAAGACTACGGCAAACGGTATCATCCTCATTAACGACAAAAATATCGCCGTCCTGCTGATTGGCAAGCAGCTTCGCCTTGGATTCGACATAGTCTTCCATCGAGCCATGGTAGTCAAGATGGGTCTCATAGAAGTTGGTGATCAGGGCTATCCGGGGACGGAAGGAACGAGTTCCTTTTAATTGAAAGCTGGACAGCTCGACAACCATCCAGTTATCGGCATCCGCCTGTTCCGCCGCCTCACTCAGCGGCGTTCCGATATTCCCGGCAACAATCGGCCGCTTGCCCGCCGCATCCAGCATAAGTCCAACCCACGTCGTTGTCGTGGTTTTTCCGTTCGAGCCGGTAATTCCAATCATTGGCGCCTTGCAGATCTGGTAGGCAACCTCAACCTCGGTAACGACTTCAATCCCCAGATTCTCCGCTTGAACGACCGGGGACACCGTATAGGGAATGCCCGGATTCTTGACGAGGAGCGCCACACCGGGATGAATGAGCGTCTCCGGATGGCTGCCGCAAATAACACAAATACCCAGGGCCTCCAATTCTGCGGCCTCAGGGCATAGTTGACGTTCTTTCTTATCGTTGACAGTGACGTTCGCACCGTAACGGTGAAACAATTTGGCCACGGCTACACCGCTTTTGGCCAAGCCTAGCACAACGACCTCCCGGCCGTGATAATCTTCTGGTGACCACATTGAAACGAACAACCCCTTACTGGTTTAAAAGTCCAATGCCGGCAAAAATAAGTCCGGCAAGCCAAAATGTAATGACGACCCGCCATTCCGACCAGCCGCCCAGCTCGTAATGATGATGAATCGGACTCATGCGGAACACCCGTTTGCCACGTGTTTTAAAAGAAATCACCTGAATAATCACAGACAGCATCTCGATGACAAACACGCCGCCCACCAGCACAAGCAGCAGCTCCGACTTGGTCAGCACGGCTACCGCAGCCAGGCCGCCTCCGATACCGAGCGATCCTGAATCTCCCATGAAGACCTTGGCGGGATGCGCATTGTAAACCAGGAAGCCCAGCACCGCGCCGACCATCGCGGCAGAGAAAATCCCTGCTTCCGGCTCGGCATGTATCATGGCGATGACGGCATACGCGCCGAATGCAATAGCACTCGTACCCGCCAAAAGCCCATCCAGACCGTCAGTGAAATTGACGGCGTTGGAGGAGCCGAGCATCATGATTACAACAAGGGGGTAGTAAAGCCAGGACAGCTCTATGCTCCAATGCGTAAATGGAATAGCTACCTCCGTGCTGTGGCCTTTCAGCGCCAGCAGAACACAAACGATGCAGGCGAACAGCAGCTGGCCGAACAGCTTTTGCCGGGCGGTCAAGCCGAGGGAGCGCTTCAGTACAATTTTAATATAATCATCCAGAAAGCCAACCAGACCGAACCCGAGCGCCGCCACCAGCAAAATGACCGCATCTTGATTCAGGTCGGAGAACCGCAAATACGCAAGCGACAAGGCGAGCAAAATAATAATCCCGCCCATCGTCGGCGTCCCTTTCTTTTTCAGATGGCTTTGCGGACCGTCAGTGCGGATTTGCTGCCCGAACTTCAGCCGCCTGAGCAGCGGGATGATAATCGGGCCGAGTACCATCGCCAGCACAAAAGCGACGCCCATGGTTAGTATAATGGCTTTAAGCTCCAAAACTAGACTCCCCTCTCTATTTCACGGCTTGCAGCAGGCCGCCGATGACCTCTTCCAGCTTCATGCCGCGTGAACCTTTGACCAATATAATATCCTGCGGCTGAGCAACCTGAAGCAGTTGATCCACGAGCAGGCTTTTGTCGGAAAAAGACAGCACATGCCCGGCCGGTAGCCGAGCCGCAGCCGCTTCTGCAATATGCCGCGCCCTTTCCCCATACGTGAATACATAATCGGCGGTTAGCGAATCGATTTGGCTGCCGATGTCGTGGTGAAACTGTGCTTCCCCGTCACCCAGCTCCAGCATATCGCCCAGCACCGCCACCTTACTCTCATAGCCCTTCATTTCGGCCAGCAGCTTCAGTGCTGCCCGCATGGACGATGGGCTTGCATTGTATGCGTCGTTCAAAATGGTGAGGCCGTTCGGCGCCTTGACCAGCTCGATGCGCATTCCCGTTGCCTGCATTTGACGCAGACCGCGGGCCAGCTCTTGATCCTCGACTCCGAAAGAGCGGCATACCGCTATAGCGCCAAGCGCATTGATGACATTGTGCTGGCCCAGCAGCGGTACAAACCAGCGGATATCGGAGCCATTTGCTTTGAAATGCGTCCCTTGATCATCCAGCGTGATCTCGATCGGGTATACATCATTATCCTGCCCCTGCCCAAAACGGGTGTGCCGGAATGCACCGGCAGCCACAACCGGGCCCAGCTCTTCCGCCAGCAGCGGATCGTCGCCCTGTGTGACCAGCAGTGACCCGTGCGGCATGCCTGCCGCAATTTCCAGCTTGGCGCGGGCAATTTCTTGCCTTGACCCCAGTTGGAGAAGATGCGACTCGCCGATATTGGTAATGATGGAAGCTTCCGGCTTCGCCAGACGGGACAGCAGCTCAATCTCTCCCCGTCCGCTCATGCCCATTTCAATGATGGCTACCTGTGTTTCTTCGGCAAGCTGAAGCAGCGTCAACGGAACACCAATATGATTATTCAGGTTGCCCTGCGTTTTATGAACACAAAAAACCGTGCCGAGCATAGCCGCCAGCATATCCTTTGTCGTCGTTTTTCCATTGCTGCCGGTCACGCCGATAACCCGTACATCCAGCTCATCCCGGTAGGCCGCAGCCAGCTGCTGCAATGCGATGAGACTGTCTTCCACGACAACAATCGGCCTGCCCTCCGGCGCCGGTCCGTGATCGCGCTGCCACAATGCGGCGGCCGCCCCGCTTTGAATGGCTCCTTCAACATAGGCGTGGCCGTCGAAGTTATCTCCTGCGAGCGGCACAAACAAATTGCCCGCCTGAATGCTCCGCGAATCGGTGGATACTCCTTCAATCCACAACGCACCCGGCGACGTTTCCTTTGCAGACAGTTCCCCGTCTACCATATGCGCAATTTGTGCCAGCGTCCGTTTAATCATCGCAATACGCCCCTTATCGCTTCTCTGGCAACGATGCGGTCATCGAAGTCATAGCTGACGCCATGAATAATTTGATACGTTTCGTGACCTTTGCCCGCAATCAATACTACATCGTCCGGGCCTGCGATTTCAACTGCTTTTTGTATCGCCGCCTTCCGGTCGGCCAGAAGTGTATATTGATGCTCCGCCAAACCGGCCTCCTGCAGCCCCGGAACAATTTCCTGCAAGATGGATTCCGGATTTTCACTGCGAGGATTATCCGAGGTTACGATAACCACATCGCTGTATTGAGCCGCAATCCGGCCCATTATCGGCCGCTTCGTACGATCGCGGTCCCCTCCGCAGCCGAACACGGTAATGACGCGGCCCTGCGCGAATTCCCGGATAGTGGACAGGGCGTTATCCAGTCCGTCCGGAGTATGGGCGTAATCCACGATGACCAGATACTGCTGGCCTCCGTCAACCAGCTCCATTCTTCCGCTGACCACCGGCATCGTAGCCAGTCCGGCCTGCACCTGATCTACGGTCAGTCCCTCTGCCAGTGCTGCCCCTGCGGCGGCCAGGGCGTTAGAAACATTGAATTTGCCTACCAGCTTCATCGAAATCTCCGCAGCACCTGCAAAGCTTCGCAGCCGAAACCGGTTTCCGCCCGGAGTCACACGCACCTCTTCAGCATACACGTCTGCCCCCGGATGAAGGCTGTAGGTAATGACCTCCGCTGTGGTCAATCGCGCATACTCGGCGCTTACCGGGTCATCCGCATTCAGAACGGCAAACCTCCGCTTCTCCGGTTCAGCATGGAAACCGTTGCCCAAACGTGAGAATAGCAGCCCTTTGGCCGCCTTGTAATTGTCCATGGTTTTATGATCGTCCAGATGGTCCTGGGTCAGATTGGTAAAAACAGCCGTGCGGAATTCACAGCCCTTCACCCTGCCCATTGCCAGCCCCATGCTCGATACTTCCATCGCGCAGTACGATGCGCCCTGATCCAGCATCATCCGGAAATAGCGGTGCAAATCGTGGGATTCCTGTGTATTTAATGAAACGGGAAGCAGATCGCTGCCGATCTTGACACCCAAATTTCCCATTAAGCCCGTTTCCTGACCCGCACTGCGCAGCAAATGCTCAATCATACATGCAGTCGAGGTTTTGCCGTTTGTGCCGGTTACGCCGATGACGCGCAGGGTCCGGCTCGGGTATCCATACAAATGAGATGCGATGGCCGCCATAGCCTGACGCGCCTCCTTCACAACCAACTGCGGCAGCGCCACATCAAGCTCTCGCTCCACCACAAGCGCAGCAGCGCCTGCCGCCTGCGCTTGCCCGGCATACTGATGCCCATCTGTTTTTACCCCCGGAATACATACAAACAGGTCCCCCTGGCGCAACTGCCGGGAATCCAGACCAATGCCGTTAATTTCGGTCTCGCCGTCTCCGACGATCCGGCACAGCGTAAATAAAGAAGCAAGCTCGCGAAGCCGCATGACGTTTCCTCCCCCAACCACCTATGTTCTGCCTTATGTACCCGATAACGGCCGGATATCAACCATTATCGGGTTTCCTCCCCCATTGTATACTTGGACAGGCGGCGATGACTACTGTGAATTTCCTGATAAAAACACACGAATGGATGAGCCACGCTCCAGCCGTGTCCCTGCCGCAGGCTGCTGGCTGACAACGACTTGACCCGTTCCTGATTTAATAAGGGTAAAATTCGAATTCAAGTCTTCATAAATGTCCTGGACGCTCATGCCGACCAAATCAGGCACCTCTACAATCGGCGTATCCCCATATTTAAAATCACGCTGAATCTGATCCTTGCGCTGCGGCACGTTCATATAACGAAGCGCATCCGACATAATATTTTTGACAATCGGCGCAGCGATAAGACCGCCAAATTGGAGTCCTTGCGGGTCATCCACAGCTACATATACGACGATTTTCGGGTCGTCCGCCGGCGCAAAACCGATAAAGGAGACAATGTGCTCATCCGTCAAATAACGCCCGTTCACCGCTTTTTGCGCAGTACCGGTTTTTCCGCCGACACGATAACCGTCAATAAAGGCGTTGCGTCCTGTTCCTTTGGCGACGACGCTCTCCAAAGCCTCCCGCACCTGCCTGGAGGTCTGCTCGGAGATCACCTGCCGCACCAGCTCCGGCTGGACGCTCTCCATCACCTGACCGGTAACCGGATGCACCCAGGCCTTGGCGACATGAGGCTTAAACAGCTTGCCGCCATTGACGGCAGCCGCTACGGCAGCCACCTGCTGAATCGGCGTTACGGAAACCCCTTGACCAAACGATGTGGTCGCCAGCTCCACCGGGCCGACTCTGGACAGCTTGAACATAATGCCGTTTTCTTCGCCCCGCAGGTCGATGCCCGTCTTCTGTCCGAAGCCGAACCCGCGTATGTATTCAAACAGCTTCTCCTTGCCGAGCCGCTGGCCTAGCACCACAAAGCCCGGGTTGCAGGAATTTTCAACAACCTGCAAAAAGCTCTCGCTGCCATGGCCGCCCTTCTTCCAGCAGCGGAGACGGGCCCCGGCAACTTCAATATAACCGGGGTCGTAAAATTGTTCATTGAACAAATCGACCTTCTTCTCCTCAATGGCGGCCGCAAGCGTAATAATCTTGAAGGTCGAGCCCGGCTCGTAGGTCATCCAAATCGGCAAGTTTCGGTTATACGTCTCTACCGGCGATTGATTAAAATGAGCCGGCTCGTAGGTCGGTCTCGAGGACATGGCTAAAATCTCGCCCGTCGTCGGGTCCATGGCGATGCCGATGATATGCTGCGGCTGAAACTGCAGCATCGCCTGATCAAACTCACGTTCCATGAAGGACTGAATTTGTTTATCAATCGTCAGCTGCAGGTTCAAGCCGTCCCGGGGGTCGGTATACTGCTCGGAAGATCCCGGCATCACGCGATTTGCCGCATCGGCCAAATAGGAAATGCTGCCTTTTATCCCCTTCAGCCGGTCATTGTGCGACAGCTCGACTCCGGTCAGCCCTTGGTTGTCGATGCCTGTAAAGCCCAGCACGTGAGCCGCCAGCGAACCGAACGGATAATACCGCTTGTTATCCTCCGCCACAACGATACCCGGCAAACTCAATTGGCGGACCTCGTCGGCCTTCGCCGCCGTTATTTTTCGGCCACCCGGCTGTATGCGGACGTTCATTTCTTTTTTGGTGACGAGCCCGTATACTGTGTCATATGGGATTTGCAGCACCCGCGACAGCTCACTTGCCGCTTGGCCGGGGTCCTTCACTTGTGCAGGAATCGCCCATACTGTTGGCGTACTGATGTTATAAGCCAGCTTCTCCCCGTTGCGGTCCCATATCTCCCCCCGCTTGGCGGCGAACGGAATTTCCCGCCGCCAGGAATCCTCCGCCCGCTCCGCAAGCACAGGTCCTATCCATAATTGCACGTAGCCAAGCCGGAACAGCAGAGCGACAAAAAGCAGAGAAGTGAGCAGCAGCGCCCAAAACAGCCTGCGCCTGAGCATAGCTCCAGACAATTTCATTGAAAAGGCCCTCCTGAACAGCACGAATTGTTAGTTCATGACTATTCAGGACAAGGCCCGGTTAGAACAAGCTTTACTGTCATATGCAAGATATGCGGCAATTTCCAAAAGGAATGGACCTTGCCGCATATTCGGTCGTTACTGCCTTGCGGAAGCACTCACCTTGGATGAGCCGGTTTTCGTGCTGGAGGTTTGAGCCCCGCCTGCCGGTTCCTTGGCAGCTTCCTTCTCTTTCCCTTTCGCCGCATCCTCCTTGCCGCTCTCGTTCGGCTTCTCGCCCCAAGGATGCAGCTCCAGCATCACGTCTGTGCCGCCCTCAAGCTTTTTTTGGCTCGTAACGTAGCCTTCGCCCGCAACAGCACAATTCACCTGAAGCATCGAGCATATCGCAAGAGCATCGCGCATCGATTTACCGTTTAAATTCGGCAGCTTCACCTGATCGGCACGGTCAGTCAACAAAATCATTCGTTCCAAAAGGCCAATTTCAGTCCCGGGCTGTGGATATTGTTGAAGCACCTTGGTCCCATTTCCGAGCACCTCATAGCCAATCTTGTTCGTATCCAGTGTTTTCTTCGCTTGCGAAAGCGGTTGATCGGTAACCTGAGGAACCGACACGCTGTAATCCTTCTCGGAAATTTGCGCCTCCTGCGCTGCAGAGGTAATTCCCATATAGCGCAGCGTATTAAGCATCATTTCCCGGAAAGCCGGCTGTGTGGCGTTGCTGCCCAGATGATAGTCCCCTTTTAAATCAGGCTCATCCGAAACGATGACGAATAATATTTTTGGGTCCTCCGCCGGCGCGTAGCCCGCAAACGAGATAATCCAGCGGTCTGTCGAATAGCGGCCGTTAATAACCTTGTTCGCTGTACCGGTTTTACCGGCAATCCGCACACCCTCGATGTAGGCCGACTTGCCGGTACCGATTTTTTGATCGGATACCACCTGCTCCAAATATTCGCTGACCTTCCGGGCTGTTTCCTCGGAAACCACCTGGCGTACAAACTTCGGCTCCGTCCTTTGAATCACCTGACCCGTCTTGGCATCATCAATTTCCTTGACGATATACGGTGTCATCAGCTTGCCGCCATTTGCGATTGCCCCGTAAGCCGCCGCCAGCTGCATCACGCTGACCGCAACCCCGCCCTGGCCGTAGGTGGCCGTTGCAATTTCCGTCGGATACCTGAACCGGATGGTTCCCTTTGCTTCCGCCGGCATATCCACGCCTGTTTTTTGTCCAAAGCCGAATCGCTCGATATACTCCCGAAGCTTGGCCTCGCCCAGCTGCTCATAGCCAAGCTTGACGAACGCAACGTTACTCGAACGCTTCAGCCCGTCCAAATAACTAATGGCTCCCCATCCTGCTCTATCATGGTCATGGAGCTTGTCTCCGCCGGGCAACGTGATCGATCCGGACATAAACGAATCATTCGGCTTGAAGATGCCCTCCTCCACCGCCGCCGCCAAGGTTACCAGCTTGAAGGTCGAGCCCGGTTCAAACTGGCCGGAGATGGCATGATTCGTCAAATCCCCGGCGCCCGGAACCTGCCAGTATTTGTTCGGATTAAAATTCGGCAAACTGACCATGCCCAGAATTTCCATCGTTTGCGGGTTAAGCGCGATCGCTGACATCGCCTTGGGCCGCCATTTTTGGAAGGAGGTTTCCATCGCCGATTCCATGTACGACTGGATTTGCTTATCGATCGTCAGCTTGACATTATTGCCGTCAATCGGCGCTTCGTAATACACGTTGGCTCCTGGAAGCTCATTGCCCTGCGGGTCCTTCGCCGTTTCGATTTTGCCGTCTGTACCGTGCAAGATGTTGTCATAATAGTATTCGATGCCTTGCGTTGCTTTGCCTTCCTTATTGATAAAACCCAAAATGTGGGAGGCAAGCCGTCCGCCCGGATAATAGCGTTTGCTTTGCGGCATCAAATAGATGCCGTATTCCTTAAAATTCGTTACGCCGCCAAACACTTGTCTGGCGGGAGCAAACTGCTCCTTGATTTGGTCTGCGACCTCATTATCAATATTCCAGCCTTCACTGCGAACTTCCCGCCAGTTCCAGAAGGCGCCCTTTTCCGTCTTGGCTGTAGCCAGCTCGCGCAGCTGCTGCTCAGGCTTGCCCAAAATAGCGGACAGCCCCTGAACAACCTCTTCAAGCGTCCCGTTTTTATTAATCGCATTCGGGTCAATCGCAACGTTATAGGATGGACCGTCTTCTGCAAGCAAATTGCCGTTCCGGTCCAGAATAGCCCCGCGTTGGGAAGGAATCGTCTGGCTTTTATGCCAATTTTTTTGGGCTTCGCCTACAAGCCAGGCACTGTCGACAATTTGGACCCAGTACACGCGGACTGCCAGTAAAACAAAAAAAAGGGTAAATACCCCTCCAATTAGCAATGTACGAAGTCGAATGGTACGAATCATGCTTATATATCCTTCTCCGTTGTTTTTAGTTTATTGTTTTTTATTTTGCTCAGATGCTGTTGTCTTTTGCTGCTGACCGCCTTGGACAGCCGAGCCCGATTTGCTCTCCGTGACCGCCTTTCCCGTCTTCGGGTCCATCGGGACAAGCCCGTATTTGGCCGCTTCCTTCTGAAGCTGCTCTGGGGAGTTCCTTCTGCCAATTTCCAGCTTCAAGCGGTTATTTTCCATTTGGAGCATTTTGATATCTTCTTCCATACTCGTAATCCGGCTGTTCATTTCATAGATTTGCGCGTAACGGAAGATGATCGCCCCCGCCACAAGCACGCAAGCAATAACGGTTAGCAGATAGAGCAGCTTCTCCTGTACCGGGATAGCTTTGCGGCGATATACCGTCCGGATTGTTTCCTTTGCGGTTCCACGTTTAGGCTGCGTGGTGCGTTCTTCTACCGCTAAGCTGCCATGAATGTATGCTGGCACGATCAAAACCTCCTTTTAATGGCTATCGAATGCTCATTCGATAAGTTAGACGGACAGCTTCTCGGCCACTCTAAGCTTGGCCGATCGGGCGCGCGGATTTCTTTCCAGCTCCGCCTCTCCCGGCTCTACAGGCTTACGATTGACAAGCTTAAGCTGCGATGCTTTACTGCAGACGCACATCGGGAAATCCGGCGGGCAGGTGCAGCGTTCAATAAATTTGGCGAATGCCTGCTTGCACAGACGATCCTCCAGAGAATGAAACGTAATGACTGCCGCCCTTCCGCCTGGCTTAAGACAGCGGACAGCTTGCTCCAGTGCCTCCTCGCATGCGCCAAGCTCGTCATTCACCGCAATGCGCAGCGCCTGGAAGGTCCGTTTGGCCGGATGTGGCCCCGTTCTTCTCGCTGCAGCCGGAATCGCCTGCTTAATAAGCTCCACCAATTGTCCAGTTGTCTCAATCGGCGCAGCTTTGCGGGCCTCTACGAATGTACGGGCAATTTTGCGGGCAAACTTCTCTTCGCCATATTCGAACAAAATGCGGGTAATTTCCTGCTCATCCCACTCATTCACAATTTCCTTGGCCGTCAGCAGCTCGTCCCGGTCCATGCGCATATCCAGCTCGGCATCATGGTTGTAGCTAAAGCCCCGGTCTGCTTCATCCAGCTGCGGAGAGGACACGCCAAGGTCAAACAGCACCCCGTCCACCTGGGGTATTCCGTCCTTCTGCGGCACCTCCGGCAAGGATGCGAGCACCTGCTGCAAATAACGGAAATTGCTTTTGACCAGCCTGACATGGTGCATTTGGGATGACAGCACCTTCCTTGCATTGTCAAGTGCCACGTCGTCCTGATCCAGACAAATTAACAGCCCCTTGTCGCTCAGCTTCGACGCGATTAAAGAGCTATGTCCGGCCCCGCCAAGAGTACAATCCACATAAATCCCGTCGGGCTTGATGCTTAATCCATCTACGGCTTCCTCTTTCAGTACAGTCACATGATGAAACACTGCCGCTTTCCTCCCAGCTTGCTATAAATCAAAATTGAAATCCACCAGCTTCTCGGCGATATCATTGAACGATTCCTCGGATGCAGTAAAATAGCCCTCCCACACCGGCTTGCTCCAAATCTCCACCCGGTTGGAAACGCCGAGCACCACACAGTCCTTCTCCAGCTTGGCGAAATCAACCAGTGTATTTGGTATATTTACCCTTCCCTGTTTGTCGAGTTCGCATTCGGTCGCGCCGGAAAAGAAGAAACGGGTAAACGCCCGGGCGTCCGACTTCATTAAAGGCAGTGCTTTCAGCTTTTGCTCCAGTACGGACCATTCGGGCCTTGGGTACACGAACAAGCAGTTGTCCAGGCCCCGGGTTACGATAAAGCTCGAACCAAGCGCATCACGAAACTTTGCCGGAATAATGAGCCGGCCCTTCTCGTCAATGCTGTGCTGGTACTCGCCCATAAACATCGCAACCATCCACCCCTCGCCACCACTTTGCCCCACTTTTCACCACCTGATAATACAAGTTCTCCACCGAAATGAAAACTCCTGCTCTGGAGCGCCTTTTTTTTCATATCGTTCCGTTTTGCCGCCCCGGTATCGGTAGAGAAAAGAATATTCCCCTATAAAATCACTCCCTTTTTCAGAAAAAACCGAACATTGGAGGTGAGCATCAAGGCAAACAGGCTTCAGTCGCCTCTTACAGCCAAGGCCCCGTGCATGTAAGCATCTCCGGCAACAACGGATTTTTTTACAATAATTCCGGGCCGAATTGAACGAATTCCAGCCTGAAGCCGAAGGCCCTTCTCCCTGTCAAAGGACCTCTCTGCAGCCGTCTTGCCATAACGATAAAAATAACAAAAAAGCTTCCCCGTTCTTCATGAAACGTGCCATGTCCGGCACCCTTCATTCCAAACGAGAAAGCCTCTAGAACGCATCCCGGCAGATCGTGCTGCCGTCAGCTGCAGCTTCCCTATCCAAAGTCTTCGCACTGCGCGCAGTGTGGCATCGCATGACGGGGGTCAGGCCACGGACAGGGTAAATATTAATGCTCCTGCCAGCTTTCCAAATATTCCTTCTGCTCCGCAGACAAGGTATCAATGCTGAATCCGAGCGATTCCAGCTTAAAGCGGGCTACCTGCTCATCCAGCTCATACGGCACGTTGACGACCTGTGCGCCAATCGACTCATACTGGTCATTCACATACTTAAGCGACATCGCCTGAAGCGCGAAGGTCATATCCATAATTTCCGCCGGGTGGCCGTCGCCTGCAGCCAGGTTGACCAGACGCCCTTCCGCCAAAATGTAAAACTTGCGGCCGTCCGCCAGCTTGTATTCTTCAATGTTGCGGCGCACAGTGCGCTTGGATACAGACAATGCCTCCAGCTCCGGCTTGTTCACTTCCACGTCAAAGTGTCCGGCATTGGACAGAATCGCCCCGTCCTTCATGACCTTGTAATGCTCGCCGCGGATGATGTCCTTGTTGCCGGTCACGGTTACGAAGAAATCGCCGACCTTAGCCGCTTCGATCATCGGCATTACGGCAAAGCCGTCCATGTAAGCTTCAACCGCTTTGATCGCATCCACCTCAACCACAACGACGTTCGCGCCAAGACCCTTGGCACGCATCGCCACGCCTTTGCCGCACCAGCCGTATCCGGCAACGACAACAGTCTTTCCTGCCACGACGAGGTTCGTGGTACGGTTGATGCCGTCCCATACCGACTGGCCTGTTCCGTAGCGGTTGTCGAACAAATATTTGCAGAATGCATCGTTTACAGCAACCATCGGGAATTTCAGCTGGCCTTCTTTTTCCATCGCCTTCAGGCGCAAAATGCCCGTTGTTGTTTCTTCTGCACCGCCCCGAACCTGGGCAAGCAGGTCCTGACGCTCGGAATGAAGAATGGAAACCAGGTCGCCGCCGTCATCAATAATGAGGTCCGGCTTCGTTTCCAGCGTTTTGACCATCAGGTCCTTGTATTCCTTCGGTTCCGGGTTGTACTTGGCAAATACCGTAATGCCGTCTTCCACCAGCGCCGCACATACATCGTCCTGGGTGGAAAGCGGGTTGCTGCCTGTAATAGCCACTTCAGCACCGCCGGCTTGGATAACCTTGGCCAAATAGGCCGTTTTGGCCTCCAGGTGAAGGGAAATGGCAACTTTCAGCCCTTTAAACGGCTGTTCTTTCTCGAATTGCGCCCGAATCCGGTTCAGCACCGGCATATGCGCTTGAACCCAATCGATTTTGAGATGGCCTTCCGGCGCCAGAGCCAGATCGGTAACAATGCTTCTTTCTTTTGCTGTATTCATTATGCGTAACCTCCGTTATCTTCTTGACGATAAAATTATACATGACCAACGATTCGCCAGCGTGCACAAGCTCTCTTCACACCGAGTTTACGCCAATCGGTTAAAAATAGACCGCCGCATGCAGCGAGCTCATTGCAGATGAAGATTGCATCAGCTCCCGAATCCAGCCGCTGCCAAATTTATTCAAATAAACAAAGATATTATACACTCTTTCTTGGGGTTTACCAAGCGGCAATATCGCCGTTTTTACCCGGTCAAACTGACGGAGTCCCGCCTCATACTGCGATTTATGCGCATCCAGAGCGCGCGCCTGCATAAAGTCAATCTGCTCCAAAATTTTTTGCAAATTTGTTTCACCCAGCTTCCCGAGCCCCGGATTCAGGCTTGCGGCCGTATCCAGAAGAGGGCGATACAAATCGGCGAACTGCCGCTTCACATCCGAAAAGCGCGGCTCAAGATGCAGCGTATCCTGAGCGTCCAGCCAAGCCTGGCGTTTCGCGTCAATCCGCTGTATGACGTCATCGAACGTCAGCTCGTACTTGTTCAGCTGCTTCTGCACCGTGCCCTCAAGCAGGGTAAACCCGCGCCGGGCCAGCAAAACGGGCATCTTCATCCCCAGTGCCCCGAAGGCCTGCTTCAGCATTCCCCAGTAGGCCACCTCGCTTGGCCCGAGCACGACACCGAGCACCGGAAATACGTAATCCTGCATCAGCGGGCGGCTCATGACATTGTTGCTGAGCAGCTCCGGACGGCGGGCGGCGATATCCTGAAGCTCCGCTTCAGAAAACCGCACAGTCCCTTTTCTGTCTCGGAAAAAGCCGTCTGACTCATCATGGTAAAGCATCGTACGTTCGCCATCCACCAAAATAAACAAATGGGCCTGCTCCCGGTCAACGACGGCCTGCGGAGTAAAGCCAAGCGACTCTACTTGCTCCTTGCCTTCCCAGACCGCCTCAGACAGCGCCCGATTCTCTGAAACGAGCCGGGCGAACCATCCGCTTTCCAGCCGCCGAAGCTCGGGAAGGGCCGCATCGATAAATACCAGCCCTTCATCGGCGAACAGCCACGCCAGTGTGCGCGCAAACGCTTCGGACAATGTATCGGATTGGTGGTGAATATCCCGCAGACGGCCCAGAAGATCCGGTTTAAATTCAGTATCCTGCAGTCCCTGCTCCAAAGCGGCAAGCCCTTCTTCCCAGGCCTCCCGCGTAAACTTCAATGCGCTGACCGGCTCTCTTTTGCCAGTAGGATGCTGCAGCTGCAGCCGCTCCACCTCGGCTTGCCGGTTCAATATGTATGTATGGGAGGCCTCGTCAAAATCATGGTCCTCTCCGGCAATCCAAAAAACGGGCACTACCGGCACACCGAGGCGTGCAGAAGCGGATCTCGCTTCTTGAATAATGTTCATGGCCTTGTAAATTACAAGCAGTTGGCCTGTAAACAAACCGGCCTGCTGGCCTCCGATAACAACCATCGTAGTTGCTTCCGCCAGCAGCCTGGCGTTGGCTACGCTTTGCGGTCCGGCACCCATACGCTTATTGTACGCGGTAACGATTTCAGCCAGCTTGCTCCGGTCCGCTTGAGGCCGATCGGGCCGCTGCAGCCAGTCAAGCCGTTCCTTCCAGGATACTTCCGTGTGCGGATTATATTCATAGAGCGAGCTGACCCGCTCAAAGCTCTGATGATAGCTTTCGTTCTGTGATTGGCCTCCCGGCCAGTTGACGCTTTCCAGCTTCAAGTCGGTTCCCCCTCATCATGCTGATTGCATTCCCATTATTGTACACCCGCCCCCCGGCCGCCGTCAAAACCGTACAGCCCGATACACGGCGGGAGCGCTGCCGCAAATCTTACCTGGAAACTAGATTTTTTGGGAAAATAGGCGAAGGCTGCTGCTCTGTAGATATTCATAAGGACAGCTTGGAGGCAATCGGAGACGGGCGCTTGCAATCGGAAGGAGAGCCTTTGGGGTAAACAGGCCGGCAAGGTAAGCAGGAGCAGGAGCCCCAAAGTGCCAGCGGTCTTCGGTCCTCAGAGGAACCATTGAATTGCACCGAGCACCAAATCGCAGCCGAGCAGTACGAAGAAGCCGAGACGAAGCATGACGGAAATAATTTTCTTGCTGTTCACCTTCCCCCGCTTGCGGTACTGCAGGTTGCCGAACCAGCCGAACAGAAGCAGCGACACAATCAGGAGAAAATAGTAGGCGAAGCTAAACGAAAACACAGAAATCAGCTTCTCGGCCACTGCACCAAACAAGAGCAGGCAAGTGACATCGATCGTCAGCAGCATCGCCTTGCGCTTGTTTAAGTAAATGGCATAAAAGCCAAGCCAGAGCACAACAAAAGAAAGCAGCGGGAAGGTAATGGCAGCCGCGTATAATTGCTTTACAAATCCGATCACCCATTCCATAAGGCATCACTCCCCTTCGATTGCCTTCATCAGCAAATATACAGCACGATGTGAAGGAGCATCCATGCCATACTTCTCGGCGGCACGGAGCAGCGCGCCGGTAATCCAGTCCAGCTCGGTCGGTCTTCCGGCGAGCACATCCTGCAGCATGGACGAGCTGTTGGCAGCCGTCCGGACGCACACCTGCAGGACTTCTTCCCATAAGCCGGGCGAGAGAGGAACCCCTTCAGCACCGGCTATGCGCAGGGCCTCATTGAACAGCCTGCGCATCAGATCCAGCGCATGCGGTGACTCCAGCAGCTCCCCGTTACGAATGCGCAGAATTGCCGTGAGCGGATTGATAAGCGCATTCATAACCAGCTTGCTCCAAACGTACGGAGCGATAGGATTTGTCCATTGTATCGTAAACCCGGCACTGGACAGCAGCCCGATCAGCCCCTGAGCTTCCCGAATCACCGTTTCGCGATACAATGGCCCCGAATGAAGCTCCGAACCGCCGCTTTCCTTCGAAACCGCGGGGCCAATTCGCGTCAGCCCGCGGCCTGTGTGAATCACGCGGCGGGTATCCTCGGCTTTGGCACCCTCGGTTGTAACGGCGGCATACATTCGGTCCGGGTCAATGCCTGCCGCCAGCAGGCGCTCCACATGACCGATTCCGTTTTGAAGCAGCAGCAGACGTGTAGAAACGCCCATCGCCCTCTGGACCGATTCCGCTAACGCCCCGTTGATATGCTGCTGCTTTACCGCAAGCACAATCCACTCCGGCTCCATTTCCTGAAGAAGCCGGACGGCTTCTCCCGGTCCTTCCAGCGCGGCAGTGCGGGCATCGGCCAAGATATGCTCCGTCCCGTCTACTAGCTGAATTCCGCCGCCGCCCGAGATGGCATCGGCCTGCTCCTTCGTCCGTGTAACCAGCAGCAGCTGCGCACAGAAGGGCTGAAGTCGCGCGGCCAAAAGCCTTCCCAGCGCGCCAGCGCCAATAATCGCCGCTCGCTGCACCTTTTGGTCTGTATCTACATGACCTTTGTAAGATTCCATAATGGTATGGTCAGGCTCCTTTAGGATGATATTCCTATTATAAAAGGACTGCCTGCGAAAATCGATAGCCAGCCCGGGAATTGTCAGAGCCTGCCGCCTCATCCCTCCAGCCGGCGAAGCGCTGACTGCCGGAACCAACGGGTGCATCAGGAATTTGGTTTTTGATCCAAGCAAAAAAACCGGTTTCCTGCACAGGAACCGGCTGCTGTCAAACCTGATTTCGTGTTCATTTTTTTTGTTCTTCCGGACTATTCGACCCGCTCCAAATTCCCACTTGCATCCATTCTGAACTTCGTCTTCAGCTCTTCTTCTTCCTCTACCAGAAACGCCAGCTTGCGCGCCCGATCCATAATCTGAATGAGTGCCTTGTAGTCATCGTTCACGACCCGGTAGTCGGTTTGGACCTCATTCATTTCCTTATCCAGCACATCCTTTTCCCGCCGCAGCCGGTTCAGCTCTTCATCCCGCTCACGAACCTGCCGTTCGAGTCCCTTGATTTGCCGGCTCATTTCCTGATAGGTCCCCTTCCAGCTGCGCAAAAAGCGGATCACCGCGTCTATCGAAACCGACTCTTCCAGCGGATCACCGAGCGAAGCGCCTTTAAAAGAAGGCAGCTCCCCCGTCTCCACCGTAGCAATGGAGGCAAGCTGCTGCGAAGCCCCGCCCCGCTTCAAGTGGCTCCGTTTTTGCCGCTGGGTTTTCGCAATTTGAATTGCGGCCTCGTAACGCTTCCTGACGCAGCTGTTCCAGCGGAAGCCGCATGCCGCCGCTGTCCTGGCTATTTTTTCCCCAACCTCTTCAAACGCCGCAAGCTGTGTGCTCCCTTCCCGGATATGACGAAGGGTTACCTCAGCCAGAATCAAATCGTCCTCTTCGCTCCATGCGTCTTGTCTAACTGCCGTCATGTTGTCAAACCTCCCAACATTTCTATCGTTGTCCTGTTCCTGTTTTCGTTTTTACTGTGCCTTTTACACTCTATGCATAGAATGAATTTCATAGAATCTATTTGTTACTATCCGGTATTGCCATTTTTTTGGGCCCTCATACATGATGTCCTTCGGAAAGGGACAAACTAGCAGGGAGGATAAAAGGGATCATCGTTTAAACGCAATGTCAAGAGAAAACCAAAAAGTTTGCCATTTCGTCAAGGATTATAGTTTACACTTTGGGCACCTTACGGGTATAATGAACAGTGAAAATGTCGACCGTGTAGAGGGAAGGGGGATACATAGATGCCGCGCATGTTTCGTGTACTCGGTTTTTGGGCTTTAGTCATCGGCTTGATGGCACTAGCAGGTCATATGACGCAGATGGCGCTGTTGTTTTTTGCCCAGGCAGTTGCCTTTGCTTTGTTGGGATATATGAATTTGTCCGAACGCAGCTACGTCATGATTTTCTGGGGATATCTGTTCCTCGCGTTTATCGGGTTCTCATATTGGACCTTCTTCGAGATGAGTGTGTAGCCGATAACACAAAGAAACGGTTTATACCGCTTCCATGCACGAAAACACCGCCCGGCGTGATAAGCCGTGCGGTGTTTTTTTGCGGGTCGGATGTCATGCCATGCAGGCAAGCACCGCACCTATAGCTAATGCACCTGACGCTAGCATACAAACCGCTTCGTCCAGAAATACGCAAGGCTAAGCTTCCCGCGTCTTCACTTGCTTCAACACCTTAAACAGCTCACTCATGCCGTCGCTGAGAAGCAGCTGGCGAATGGCCCGGTTCCGCTTCGCCGCAGGGCTGAACGGGTCCCCCGACACATCGGATTGAAGAAGCTCCAAAATTCCCGCGTCCACCATAAATTGCTTCTGCGTTCGCAGCCCCGCATGGCGCAGCCCGGCTTTAAGTCCCGCATCGATGCACGCGCTGAAATTGACATGGGCCGTCATATCCTGCTCTCCCGGCCGATCCAGTACACGATCATGCGCCTGATGCTTGAAGTAGCACAGCAGTGTCCCGTCCATCCGGTGGGCGGCATACAGCTCGGAAGCGAAGTCCCCGTAATCCACCGTGAGAACCGCTCCGTTTTCCAGCCAAGATCCGATCCGGCTTATCCAGTCGATTGCCGCAAGATTCACTTCAATGTGCTGCCCTTCCTCGGCCTGCGGACAGTAAGCAGCTGCATATAAGGCCAGACAAGGGCTTGATAAGCCGCCCCGGACAAGGGACAGCCCGCCCGTTGCCCGCCGTTCCACATAGATTTCCCGCCACTGCTTCCGCTCGTATACAAGGCGATGCACCGGCATGGCATCCAGCAATTCATTGGAAAATACCATCCAGTCCGCCCCATCGATTCCACATTCCCACGGCGGCCGTTCCAGCAGCACGATTTTGTCGGCGTGCGAGGCAAGCCGTTCGTGGATCAAGGCTCTGTGGTGCGGACTGCTTTCTACCATGACATAACTCAATCTGGCGTAAAGCTGCGCCTTTTCGGCCTTCAGCCAGTCCAGTATTTGCCCGGCCAGCCGCCCGTCGCCTCCCCCCCACTCCATAATCCGGAAGGCTTCGCAGCCGGCCGTACACTCTTGATGCAGTCCGGCCAGCTCCCGTGCGATCAATGGTCCGAATACCCCTCCGATAAAGCCGGAGGTATAGAAATCCCCCTCCTTGCCAAGCTTCTGCCGATCGCTTGTGTAGTACCCGTATTCCGGGTGATACAGGCATGCATCCATATACTCCCGGAACGTCATTCGGCTCTGATCCGGCGCCGCCAGCCTCTCCTCCAGCCAGCCTTGAAGCGGGGTTACAGTAGGCTTCAAACGCGATACACCTCTCTCTCTATGTACTTACCCACGGACGTTCCCTCCTTAACCGCAGCCAGCATTAGGCAATCCTGCAAGACAAGAATTGACGCAAGCGTTATAATGGGGGATGATACCGTAACCGAAAGGAGCTTATATGTACTTGTTGACCCGTCCAGTCCAACGATGGCGTCTGCTTGCGCTGGCATGCGCGCTCATCGTGATTGCCGCTGGCTGTAAGGACAATAAAGCCGCAAAAGCGCATCTGCAGGAAGCCTACATCAAGCAAGCCGAAATGAAAACGTACCGCTTTGAAGGCGAAGCCGCTCTCACGATGCCGCTTCAAGCCACCGGAAACATAAATCCTGTTTATGCCGCCGTATTAAGCACCTTCCGTGACAGCCGGCTCGAATGGTCCGGCATTTCATCCAGCGATCCGGTCCGCTTTGAGGGTACCGTCAAAATCACACCCAAGGATTCCCCCGCCGCTGTCGAAATCCCGGTCATCCTGAAGGACAGCAAACTGGCCCTGTCCATTCCCCTACTAAACAAACCGGGTGAATACACAGTCGCGGATTTAACCGCGCTTGGGGATAAACAGGGCGCGCCAAGCGTAATCCAGCCGGAACATCTGAAAGCGTCCGGCGAATTGATGCGGACGATCATGAATACGCTGATTGACAGCCTGGACCCCGCATGGTTCACAGAACAACCGCAGCAGTTTACGGTGCATGTGGATGAAAAAAATCTGGACCAAGCTTCAGCAGCTCTGACCCCTCAGCTTCCGCTGCTCGTTGACGCCCTCAAGCAATACTCGCTCCTGGGTGCGGAAACAGCCGACAAGCTGAAGAAGCAGGCGGCCTCCAGCAAGCTCGCGCTGAAAGCGCCTACGGATATCCAGGTTCATGTGGACGAGAACGGCTTTATCCGGGATCAAACCGCTTCGCTTGTCTTTGACTTCACGAATGATTCCGGCAAAGCATATGCCTATCAACTAAAACTGACACAGCGCTACAGCGACATCAACAGCAGTTCTATCACGTTCGAAAAAGAAATCCCGGCCAGCAGCAAGCCGTTAGAACAAATTCTCCGGCTCCTCAGCAAATGAGGAGTCATTTTTTTCGAATTTTGTGATACGCTAATGATATCCAAGCCTTGGAAGGAGCAGGATAAACAGATGGCATACGATACAGTGCCTAGAAAACCGGCCCGCCGCGGAATCATGGCCCTGCTTGTCCTCTTGGTTCCGATTTGGCTTATTTCTCCGCTGATCCCGGCCTCAACCGGTGTCGCTGCGGCTGCCCCGCTACAAGAGAATGCGGCCGCTCCAGATCAGACGGCGGATACGGAGCTTCACTCCTTGCTTCAGAAGGGAATTACTTTAAGTGAAGTGAATCAAGAGCTGGCCCGGCTCGCTGTTCAGGAGCAGGAGCTGCAGGAGCTGCTGCTGGAGACCGAGGAGCAGCTGCAGGAAGCGTCAGCCCAGCTTGTACAGGCCCGGCGCCAAGCGAATCACATGCTGGCCGCTTATTATATGGGAAGCCGCAAGTCCGTATGGCTGCTTCTGCTTCAGGCCCGGTCCTTCTCAGAGGCTATTCTGATCTCGGAGCTGGCTGCCAGAATGATGGAGCATGACCGCCGGATACTGACCCGCTTAACGGATGCGCAGCAGAACCTGCAATCCCTGCGGGAAGGCCGGATTAGAGCACAGGACGAACTGCTGGCCATGAAGACCCGGCTGTCGGATCAAAAAGCAAAGCTTGAAGCGCTGGAGCAAGAGGTTGAGCAGCAAATCACCTCGCTTCCGGAGGACCGCCAGGCTTTGGCAAGAGCGGAACTGGCGGCAATGAGCCAGCGCTGGGAGCAGCAAGGAAAGCCGTTATTCAACCGTTATTTCAAAGCGCTCAGCGATGCGTCCCAAAGCTTGACGGATCTGCTCAGTCAGGGGAACAATATGTCACTGCAAGGAGGCATGGGCTTGAAGGCCTCCGTTCAGTTGACCGACACCCAGATCAACGAGCATCTTCGCAGCCGCAATGAGCTATTCCGCAACATGAGCATCCGATTCGGCCGCAATGAAATGGTGGTAAGCGGCGAAGAGGACGGGCAAGCCATGATGATAAAGGGAACCTACCAGATCGAGAATACACCCCAGAACGCCATTCGCTTCAAAATTGACGACCTGCAGTATAACGGCTTTGCGACGCCGGAATCCACCAAAGCCGAGCTTGAAACGGAATATCCGTTAGTCATTTACCCGCAATTATTCGCTTCCTTTATCCAGGCTACCGATATTCAGCTGACCGAAGGCAAGCTCCAGATTCTCCTGCAATTTAAGCTTTAACGTGTCTAGAAGCAGCCCCGGCAGCGTAATACCGGCGCTGCTTTTTATTCAGCCAAGGATATCCGGCTGATTTTATTTCCCCTCAAACAGCTTCTGGCTCTGATCGGCGAACGTTTGTACCGTGTGCTCGCCCTTCCACAGCTTGTCCAGCTCTATTTTGAAGCTAGCCAGCTTCTTCTGCAGCCCGGGATCTCCCATCACAGCCTTGCTATAATCAATCAGAGGAAGAACCTCTTTTAAATCAGCATCATTCTTCATGCGAGGGGACCCGTAAAGGCTGGCATAAGCGGGAAGCACTCTCGCTTCTTCCCAAAGCTTCAGCAGCGCTTCAGACGAGGTCAGCTCCTGGACCAGCAGCAAAGCCTCCTTGGAGACCTCCGACCGGGAGGAGACGACAAGGCTTTTTCCTTTCAGCCATAATCCTCCCGCTTCTCCTCCGGCAAGGGGCAGGCCGTTAAAAATAATTCCCGGCTTGCTGTGAGCCTTGAACTCGCTGTATGAGGCAATCAGCATCAGGGCCTTGCCCTGCTCCAGCGCATCCCACGCATTCCATGTCTCAGAAGCAAGAGGGATTGTCCTGCTGGCGGCCGACTCCTTCGCAGCCGGTGCCGGTTTAGCCGCTTTTTTATCATCCGTTAGAAATAACATCGCTTCAAGCAGCTTTACTTGGGCGGGGGCATTAAAAGCTGCTGCCGTTTGCCCGCCAGGCAGAACCGCGCCGGCGCCGCTTTTGCCCGAAGGGGGCAAATACCCGCTGCCAAACGCCCACATGGCGGAGAAAAAAGCATACGGGTCCGTGCCGTCAAATAATACACCGTACTTGTCCTCGGCCGGACGTGCGCTTGCCCTGTGCGCGGTCAGCAGGCTGGATGACGCAAGCTCCGGGTCGTTATCCTGGGCGCTTTTCCAGCGGGTCAACACATCCTTGTTGTACACAAACCCGTAAGGCTCCACATGAAAGGGCTTGCCCCACAAATAGCCGTTCCATTTTATCTGGCCAAGGACTGTTTGCAGCGTCTGGGCCTGCTGCTCGGTCGTGTATTGCTCATCGACAGGCAGCAAATAACCGAGCGCGGCAAATTCATCCACCCATATATTGTCAAGCAGCATCACATCCGGCCCTTCACGGAGCTGGGCGCTTTTCTTGTACTGCTCGTACGCTTCTTTTTCCGTCAGGTTGTCCAGCTTGATTTTGACACCCGGCAGTTTAGACTGAGCCTGCTTCACCAGCTGCTGCAGGGTTTCGAACTCCCCGGGCATAAGAGACACGGACAAGCTTAGTTCTTTGGCCGCATCGCCGGGATCGGTTTGGCCCCCGGTGGATATAACAGCGTTTTCTTCCGTATAATTAGAAACGGACTCCTTCTGCAGTCCGAATTGCAGCAGCATTCCAAATGCAAACACAACCACCGCCGTAATGACAATCCAGCGTTTTTTTAGCTTACCGAATAAAGTTCCCCGATTAATCATAACGCGCTCCCTTGTTAATCGTTGTTCTATTTATTCTACCAGAAACCGCCGCTTCTTGTCTTGTCACCCACATTTTCACACATTTTGCCGAAGGAACCGTTCCTGTGGCATAATTTGGATAAGAAACTAATCGGGAGGATGGGCACATGCTAAAATATGGCATCATTATGGCGCCGCCGGAAGGCAAGCAGGCGGGCTTTTATGCACAATTTGTCAAGGCGCTGGCTGCGGAAATCCAATTATTCGACCGCGATAAAGAGCTGCTCATTGTCAACAGCATGGAGGAGCAGGAAAAAACGGCCGGCTTGTGTGAACGCTATCAGTTCGGCGCTGAACCGGTTTTGCTGCTTATGCTGCCAGTTTCCGCGGAAACGAAGCCGCTCTGGGACGACTATGGCTTTCAAAGCCGGGCGGGACACCGTTATTTGTACCATGATGCCTGCGCTTTGTTCCGCTTCCACACGTTCCAGCCGGCGGCTGCAGCACCGGAGCAGGCCGAAGCCCAAATGGACGAGCATCTGCTCGCCGCCCTTCCTGACGGAAACGGCCGCATCTATGCAGTCGATAGCTCCTTCAAGGCACTGATGGAAGGTATCGCCCGGGCCTATATGTGTGCCATCGAATGGCTGGAGCCGCAAGAAGTGAGCAGCCCGGGTACCGGGTATCCCTTCAAGTAAAAAACCGCCTTCCCCGATCCTGCTGGAATCGGAGCTAGGCGGTTTTTTCTTTTAGCGCAAGGGGATGGGTTAAATTGGTGACGGACCTCGGAAGGCTTACAGCAAATCAGCTGCCGATTGGGCGAGCGGCGAGCGTTCGCCGCGTTCCAGCGTAATGTGCCCGGACAGAGGCTCCTGCTTAAACCGCTCCACCAAATAGGTCAGGCCATTGCTGGTTGCATCCAGATAAGGATGATCTATTTGCTCCGGATCTCCCATGAGTACGATTTTACTGCCCTCGCCGACGCGGCTCACAATGGTTTTGACCTCATGCTTGGTCAGATTTTGCGCCTCGTCGATAATAATAAACTGGCCCGGAATGGACCGGCCGCGAATATAGGTCAGCGCTTCGACCTGAATACTGCCCAGACCCGCAAGCACCTTGTCGATATCTCCCGGTCTTTTCGTATCAAACAAAAATTCCAGATTATCATAAATCGGCTGCATCCACGGACGCAGCTTCTCTTCTTTCTCTCCGGGTAAATAACCGATGTCCTTGCCCATGGGGACAACGGGACGCGCAATCAGCAGCTTCTTGTATTTGCGCTCATCCTCGATTTTCATCAAGCCCGCGGCAAGCGTCAGCAGCGTTTTTCCTGTTCCCGCCTTGCCGGTCAGCGTGATGAGCGGTATGTCATCATTCAGCAGGAGTTCCAGCGCCATGCGCTGCTGAACGTTCCGGGCGCCGATTCCCCAGATTTGGTCATTGCTGAGAAACAGCGGCTCCAGTCGCTTCGAATCTGCACTCGTTTTGAGCAGCGCCGACTTGCTTGTGCCCATTTCATCCTTCAGAATGACGAACTCATGCGGGTGAAGCGGGTATCCCAAGTTCAGACTGGAAACCGGGAGGAACCGGGCATTGTAAAATTCATCGATCACTCCCGGATGAACCCTCAGGGTGATACACCCGGCATACATATCGCTCTGGCTTACGATCCGGTCGGACATGTAGTCTTCGGCCGTCAAGCCCAGCACATCGGCTTTAATCCGAACCAAAGTGTCCTTACTGACAATAACGACAGGCTTGGGCTCCGGCTTCTCCTGCTCTTCAACATGATAATTCAAAGCAACCGCCAGAATGCGGTTATCATTCGTTATCTCCCCGAACACCTCCTGCATTTTCACAAAGCTGCGATGGTTCAGCTCTACCTTTACAGAGCCCCCCTGCTCCAGCTCCACGCCTTCAAATAAGCGGCCTTGCGACCGAAGGGAATCCAGAAGTCTAGATACATACCGGGCATTTCGTCCGAGCTCGTCGGCATTCCGCTTTTTGGTATCAATCTCCTCCAGCACGACAGCCGGAATAACGACATCGTTATCGTCAAAAGCGAAAACCGCGTTCGGATCATGCAGCAGTACGTTTGTATCGAGCACGTAAATTTTTTTCATCCGGGTTCCCTCCTATGAATTGTGCCTGCCCTGAATTGGAAATCGGAAGGCACGATCAAGTACATAACCGAGGCGCATGCGGGACAACCTATGAAACAATGAACCAATCGCGGAAAGGACGGATGCACATGCGTCTTCGCATTTTGTGGACGACAGGAATAAGCTGTTTACTGCTGGCCGGGTGTATGAATCAACAGAAAGAAACCGCCCCCTCTCAAGAATCAACGGGTCAAGCCGGTCAAATCCGTGTACAGCAAACGGCGCCGGAGAAGAAGCAAATCGAGAACCGGCAAGAAGTTGCCGATCATTTGGAGAAGCTGGCGGAGAGTAATCCCAGTGTTAAAAAAGCAACCTGCGTTGTCATCGGCAACACAGCTATTGTCGGTCTTGATGTAGATGAGTCGCTCGAACGGGCCCGGGTCGATGTCATTAAGTATTCCGTAGCAGAAGCGCTTCGCAAGGACCCGTATGGCGTCAATGCCTTCGTCACAGCGGATCTGGATTTGAATGCGCGAATCGCCCGAATCCGGGATGACGTCCGTCATGGACGTCCTATGGCCGGCATAGCGGAGCAGTTAGCCGAGCTGATCGGACGTATCGTCCCCCAAATTCCAAGAGACATTCGTCCGGAGCAGCCCGAGCCGAGCAAAGCGGAAAACGAAGGGCAGTTTCAATCCAATAACCTGTAGCCTGAAAAAGCCTGGAATCCGCACACCCCTTCTCCTTATATCAAGTAAGAAGTAAGAAAAAAGCCTAGTACACAAAACGTACTTAGGCCTTTTTCATTGCGGAAAACACTTGTCCATCCAGCTTCTCCGCAGCTTGTTTGTTATAGGTTTTCTCATATTCCGGATCGACAGAAATGCGGGAGCCATAAAACATCGCATCCCGCACCGTGTCGATTTCAACATCAAAGCAGGCCAGCTTGAAGGGCACTTCCTCCAGGGCTTCACAGACCAGTCTGGCTTTGCCGTAAATAGCGTTGATAGTTCCTTCGCCGAACACAGTCAATACAGCCAGCGGCTGTTTGCCAAGGTTAGCTACTACCCGGGAACGCTGATCAATGGCAAACCTTACCGTTTTGGCATTCACTGCATACACCCAAGAAATGGCGCTAATCGCCGGCGAATCCGTCTGCGCATCAGTCGTGCCGAGCAAAACGAGCGTTTGCTGCCGAAGCAGGCTGAGCAGGGGTTCGGATAATGCTGTTACGAGTTCTGCCATGTAGTAGAAGGCCTCCTTTATCGCTTACATGCGTCTAAAGTCAGGTATGGCGTTCATCAGTAAAAGCTTATGTACTAAATGCCTTTGCCTCTATTATAGCATAAAACCGGCTCTTTTAAAGTGGGCTCCAGCCCGGATAACATACCGTCTGCCACCGAACAGTCACTCTTCCTTGAGTTCCTGCTTCAACGCATCCTTGGCCTGCTTCAGCTCCTCTTCATCGATCGTAATATAAGGACTTTGCCATTTTCCGGCAAGGTGTACATAGTTCATATTATCGCGGCCCGCCAAAAGATATGTCATCAGGAGCCTGCGAATTTGCTCGGACGGCATATCCGTCTTGACATGCTCTCCAGCTGCTTCAATGACAGGGCCCAGCCTGGTCAGACTGCCGAGCGACAGCATGCGGCCTTGAATTTCCCGCAGCACCATGGATTGACGCTCATTTCGCTCAATATCATTGGATTCCGGTGTAGCCGGACGGCAGTTCGAATGGCGATAACGCACAAAATTAAGCGTTTGTTCCCCATCCAGGTGCTGCAGGCCTTTGCTGAGGCGAATATCGGTTTTATCGTAATTATCACGGTAGCACATGTCGGAATCCACTGTCAGCGTCAAGCCTCCGAGCCGATCCACGATTGCGGCAAACCCGGAGAAATCAACGGAGCCGATATATGAGATCGGCACGTCCAAATATTTGGAGAACAAGTCCTTCATTTCTTTTTCGGCCTGGCCCTTGGATTGCTCGCCCAATTTAAAATTGGCATAATACGCATTGGCCTTGTTTTGACGCAGTCCCTTCACCTTCACCGTCATGTAGGTATCCCTTGGAATGGAAACCAGCGTAGCTGTTTTCCGCTCCGGGTTAAACGCCGCCACAATAATGACATCAGTATTCAGGCTGCCCGTCGCTTTTCGGGTGTCCATGCCGAGCAGGAGCATTGCAAACGGTTTATCCGCCTTGTCTGCAGGCACGGAAGCATCTGTTCCGACGGTACGAATCGCCTGGTCCGCCTTTAACAGCACATAACCCGCCGCGGCACCGCCACCCAGAAGTCCGATAAACAAAATCCACAATAAAATCTTGCCGAAGGTACGCCAGCCAGAGGGACGTGATCCGGCCGCACGTTTGACATGCTTGCGGATATCTGCCGACTCTTTGCGGCTAAGAGGAGTGCCCCGTTTCACAAATGAAGGCGGCTCCGGCCCGTTCGTCGGAGGCTGAGCGCTCATTCCGCACCCCCTCCCTCTCCGGTCTCCTCGCCGGCATTGCCGCAGCCCGTTTTGACGCTACCCTGCAGCGGTATAGGACTGTCATTATATTTGGGATTGGCGTTGATTTCTGCAAGCAGCTGATCCGCAAGCTCCCGGTCGAACCGCTGTTCACGCGGCTGGCCTTCGGCGATGTAATGAACGATGTAGTATTCCTCATCTTCTATGCGAAACCCGACCTGGCTGAGTTTATGGTCTTCCTCTAAAATTTGCATAAAAAATTGCTGGGTTTCCATCGCAGCCCCATCCCCCGGTCGTCCTTCCGAGACAAGACGAATTTGAAGCCAATTAAACAATGCATCCTGCAGCCTCATTGCTGTCCATCCTCCTTCAGCAGTATGACATCCCAGCCTTCGCCGTGCCACCTCTGCATCGCTTCCAGCCATTGCGCGGCCTGCGCAGGAAGCCCTGCTCTCCCGATTGGGGCATCATCCATCCACCTCTTTACTTCAGCGACAGCCGGGAGCCGGTTCAGCAAGGCTTCAGCACAGGAGGACAACCGCATGGCACCCGGAGTCCCGCCAATCGTCACTTCACCAGGCACGTTCAACTCAAGCCGTGCCATAGATACGCCGCAGGACAAGGAAGACTGTTTACCCGTATCAAACGGCGCTGTATCGTTTGCACCGCTCTCCCGGGGGATTGCAGATTCTTCTTCGGCAAGCAGGCTTGCTGTTTTAAACAGCATAAGCGCTCTTGGATGGACCTCCTGCATCAGCAGGCGCAAAGCCTGAAGTGAATCCGGATCATCACAGCCCAGCCTCTCTCCGCCCAGCGTCAGCGGGTCGCGGCTTTTCAGCGGAACGAGCCATACCCTCGACATTGGCATCCCTCTCCTATTGAAATCATTTGTATGCCATCCTTCGCCGCTTCTATTTTGCTGCGAGTTCAAGCTCATTCAATTGAAAAATTACGGTAACCCCCGCGCCCCTGACTAATAAAAAAGCGCAGCCCGGGAAGAGACGGCTTTCGCCGCCTGCCCGGGCTGCCGTGAGCAAAGCGTTATTTTTTGCCAAGCTTCGCCTGTACCCAGAACCGGATTCGGACAATGAGCATGAGCAATATGGCCACGCCGAGGCTGATAATAATCGGCAGCCCCAAATCCATCTGGAACAGCCATAAAATTATAACACCGACGCCAAGTAATACGTAAACAATGAATTCTTTCAGGAGCGGCAGTCTGCGTACGCGAAACACTTTAATGTACACATACGCAACAAACACATAAATAATGACATAGGTCCAAAACGGATGACTTACAAACCATGCTTGCATGGAGCGCTTCCCCCGTCCTGATTAAACTCCGGCTTCAGCCATTTTACGTTGTTTTTCTGCACGCTCC
Organism: Paenibacillus sp. y28; assembly: GCF_037137075.1. Classification (NCBI taxonomy): domain Bacteria; kingdom Bacillati; phylum Bacillota; class Bacilli; order Caryophanales; family Paenibacillaceae; genus Paenibacillus; species Paenibacillus sp. y28. Next base: position 52,736 of record NZ_JBBBNV010000015.1, on the reverse strand, counting down.
CGCTCGCTTTTGTTCAAAATTTTCTTGCGGAGACGAATCGATTTCGGCGTAATCTCGCAGTACTCGTCATCATTGAGGTATTCCAGCGCTTGCTCCAAGGAGAAAATGCGCGGCACCTTCATTTTGACCGTATCATCTTTACCCGCAGATCGAATGTTGGTCAATTGTTTCTCTTTGCAAATATTGACAACAATATCCGTATCGCGAGTATGCTCGCCGACGATCATGCCTTCATATACTTCTGTCGCAGGCTCAACAAACAGAATCCCGCGATCCTCGACGGACAAAATACCGTAAAGCGTGGCCGTGCCGTTCTCTGTCGAAATCAGCACGCCCTGATGACGTCCGCCTACGCCGGCACCTGCATATGGGCCATAGCTGTCAAACGCATGGTTCATAATACCGTAGCCGCGAGTCAGTGTCAGGAAGTTCGTCCGGTATCCGATCAGACCGCGTGCCGGAATCAGGAATTCCAGGCGCACTTGGCCGTTGCCGTGGTTAATCATGTTCACCATTTCGGCTTTGCGCGTACCAAGGCTTTCCATAACCGAGCCCATGCTTTCTTCCGGCACGTCAATCAACAGGCGCTCAATCGGCTCCATCTTGACGCCGTCCACCATTTTGATAATAACCTCCGGCTTGGAAACCTGCAGCTCGAAGCCTTCACGGCGCATATTTTCAATAAGAATCCCGAGATGGAGCTCGCCGCGTCCGCTGACGATAAACGCATCCGGGCTGTCCGTTTCCTCGACACGAAGCGCCACGTCGGTCTCCAGCTCTTTGAACAGACGCTCACGAAGCTTCCGGGACGTGACCCATTTTCCTTCACGGCCTGCAAACGGGCTGTTGTTGACAAGAAACGTCATTTGCAGTGTCGGCTCATCGATTTTCAGTACCGGAAGCGCTTCAGGGTTTGCCGGATCGGCAATCGTTTCCCCGATGTTAATGTCTTTAATCCCGGCAATCGCGATAATATCGCCCGCCGCAGCTTCTTCAATCTCAATCCGCTTCAAGCCTTGAAAGCCGAACAGCTTCTCAATCCGGGCCTGCTTCGTTCCGCCTTCACGGGTCATTACGGCAACCGGCTGACCTTGACGGATTTTGCCGCGGTTCACACGGCCAACGCCAATTCGGCCCAAATATTCATTGTAATCCATCAGAGTTACCAGGAATTGCAGCGGCTCCTCCGGGTTCTCGGTTGGGGACGGAATCTGGCTGATAATTGTTTCGTACAGGGCCAGCATGTTGTCATCCTGCTTCTCTGGCACAAGACTGGACGTTCCTTGCAGACCGGAAGCATAAACAACCGGGAAATCAAGCTGGTCGTCATTGGCCCCAAGCTCGATAAACAGCTCCAGCACCTCGTCTACAACTTCAGCAGGACGGGCGTTCGGACGGTCGATTTTGTTCAAGACGACGATTGGCGTCAAGTTTTGCTCGAGTGCTTTGCGCAGCACGAACTTGGTTTGCGGCATACAGCCTTCAAAGGAGTCCACAACGAGCAGCACCCCATCAACCATTTTCATAATGCGCTCTACTTCGCCTCCGAAGTCAGCATGGCCTGGGGTGTCTACAATGTTAATCAAATAATCTTTATACGTTACCGCCGTATTTTTCGCCAAAATGGTAATCCCGCGCTCACGCTCCAGATCGTTGGAGTCCATGACCCGCTCCTGAAGCTGCTCGTGCGCGCTGAAAATACCGGATTGCTGCAGAAGCTTGTCAACAAGTGTCGTTTTGCCATGGTCTACGTGGGCAATAATGGCAATATTGCGGATGTTTTCTCTGTTTATCATTGGAATGGTTTCAATCCTCTCTTCAATAAAGAAGCGCCGGACAGCTCCGACGCTTGACATTTGTTTTCATTATAGATTTTCATGCCGAAAAATGCAAGAGCCCTGCGGCAGCTTCCATAAGAAAAACAGGCGCAACATGCTTATTTTTTCCTGCTTACAACAAGATAAATCCCCGAAATAACCAGAACGGCGGCAATAAAATAAATTCCGATCGAGAAGAAAAAAATGAAAAAGAACAACAACGCCGACAAAATCCCGAGAGCCATCGAGGCGACATAAACCCCTCGCGGCGGATTCCTGTCAAACCAATAATATTCATATAGCCCAAGCGCCACGCCTAAGATCAGCAGGGGCCAAAGCCAGCGTATCGCCCACCAGCCGAAAACCGTGCAGAACAAAAACAGCGCTCCGTATGAGACCAAAATACCGCCCGGAACGAGCATTGCCGCCGAAAACCGCCGGTTAAAAAATAAATAATGAAGGAGAAGTCCCGGAATCAGGAGCAGCAGCGGCCAGAACACCTTGCCCAAAAAATGAAACACGCCTAATTTGCCAAGAACGATTATCGCTCCGATAACAATGATAAGCCAGCCTAGTGAATACTGTTGTTTCGACAAGTCCATCCCTCCAGAACCACGTGCGGTGTATCACCAATTTCCATTTTATCCGAAAAATTGACACCTGCCTAGTAGCGGAAACACGTTGCGCGGTCAGCGGTCAGCATGAAATGAGTTGGCTATCCGAAAAATCGGGAAGTAAAAAACCGTTCTTCAGCCGGTCAGGCCTGGAACGGTTGAATGCTGCACAGTTCATTGTTTCACGTGAAGCTGGGACGAAGGGACGGAGCCGGCATTTGAACTCGTAAAAAGGAGAGCTAGTGCTTGCCCCGGCCTGCTATTTTTTTAATTACACCAGACAAGATCACAATGGCTGTGAACAGCACAGGAATAATCCAATGAGGTATCGCATGCGGAAGCCATTCCTTCACCTTCTCATCCTTCATCAGCATCTCGCCGGCCGTATACCCCAAAATACCCGCGCCTACAAAAACAAGAATCGGATAGCGGCTAAGCAGCTTCATAACCAGCGTGCTGCCCCAAATAATAATCGGCACGCTAAGGCCAATGCCGAGCACGATTACCGGAATGTTGCCTTTGGCAACAGCCGCGATCGCCAGCACGTTGTCCAGGCTCATGACGAAATCAGCCACAATGATGGTACCGATGGCGCCCATCAGCGTGCTTGCTTCTTTGACATCTGCATGCCCCTCATCCTCAATCAGCAGCTTGATGGCGATATACATCAGAAGCAGAGAGCCGATAGCCTGAATGTATGGGACGGCAAGTAAATAAATAGCAATAACGGTCAAAATCAGCCGAAGGCCGACCGCTCCGAACGCCCCCCACCAAATCGCCTTTTTCCGTTGATGAACCGGCAAATTTTTGCTGGCCAGGGCAATGACGACCGCATTATCCCCACTTAATACAATATTAATAAGCATAATTTGGAAAAAAAGAAAAATCCACTCCAAAATCATCAACTAGCCCTCCAAAGCATTGAAATCATACTGCCGTGTATTGTAAAAGTAAAAAGGGTATCTTTAGGAATCATAGTCCGGCTTGGCCTGATTTATGTTGTCCCGTTTAAAATAAATCTTGATCGTCCTCTTCCAGCTGCGGCCCTCCCGGAAATACAAGCTCCGTTTCCGTACGCGCGATCGCATCATTCAAAAGCTCTTCATACCAGCCCCAGACTGCCTCCTGCCGTTCAACGACATGTACATTCGGATTCGTGCTCGGGGATCGCGGCAAAAATAATGTGCAGCAATCCTCATACGGCTGGATGGACAGGTCGAAGGTTCCAATCCGCTCCGCCACCGGAATAATCTCCTGCTTATCCATCATAATAAGCGGACGCAGCAGCGGCAGTCCGGAGGCCCGCCCGATTACATCAAGACTCGGCAAGGTTTGACTGGCCACCTGTCCAAGGCTTTCCCCTGTTACGATCGCCCGGGCCCCTTCCCGCTCAGCCAGCCGTTCGCAAAGCCGATACATAGCCCGGCGCGTATGGGTTACAAGCAAATTTTCTTGCGCGTTCTGCTTCAGCTTCAATTGGATTTCTGTTAGCGGTACCATATGAAGACGGATACAGCCTGAATAGTGAGCAAGCTGTGAAGCAAGCTCACGAACCTTGTGCTTGGCCCGCTCGCTGGTATACGGGTAGCTGTGAAAATGCACCGCTTCAAGCTTAAGCCCCTTGCGCATCGCATACCAGCCTGCGACGGGACTATCTATGCCTCCGGACAGCATCAGCATCGCTTTGCCGTTGGTTCCAAGCGGAAAACCGCCGGGAGCCGCTTCTACACGGTCGAATAAATAAGCGCCGTCCTCGCGGATTTCGATCACTAATTGCAGCTCCGGCTTGCGCACATCCACCTTCAGGCCCGGTATCCGTGGCAAAATGTATCCCCCCACAAACCTGGCCAGCTCCGGTGTATTCATCGGGAATAATTTATTGACCCGTTTAACCTCAACCTTGAAGGTAGCCGGCGGATTCGACCGGGACTGCACCAGTTCCAGTGCAGCCTGCTGAATAATGACGGGATCCAGCGCCGTCTGTACAGCAGGGCTGAAGGAAAAGAGCCCGAACACGTTTCTTAGCTGCTCCGCTATGGGCTCGTACGGCGCACCGTGCAGCCGCAGGTACAGCCGCCCGTATTCCCGGTGCAGCGCAACCTGCGGATACGCGCGGAGAATGGTTTGGATGTGCTGGATAACGCGATTTTCAAACTTGCTTCGGTTTTTCCCTTTAAGAGTAAGCTCTCCCATGCGGAGAACAACGAGATCCGGCTTCATACTGTTCTCCTTTTCTTCATCGACGACATTGACCTGATGAAAATCTGTATTGACTGAATTATCGGGAAACTGCCGCCACCCGGTCCAGTGCGGCGCTCAGCTTGGCTGCCAGCTGCTGGATTTGCTCCGGCTCATGCGCTTCGGATAAGCTAATCCGCAGCGGGCTTACCGCCCGCTGCCGGTCCGCTCCCATAGCAAGCAGTACGCTGCTCGGCTCTTCTTTGCCGGAGGAACAGGCCGACTTGGTCGAGATGCAAATCCCAAGCTCCTCCAGCGCATGCACAACAGCTTCCGCCTTCAAGCCCGGCGCAGAAACATTCACGACCTGCGGAGCCATGTCCGTCTCCTGCAGCGACCCATTATAAACAAGCCTTGGCTCCCGGGCGAGCAGGTCTAACAGCTGCCTGCGCAGCTGCCGCAGCTTCAAGGCTGCTGCAGGCTGGCGCTCACAGGCAAGCCTGACCGCCTTGGCGGTGCCGACAATAAGCGGCACATTCTCCGTACCGGAGCGGGCCCCCTGCTCCTGTCCGCCCCCGGCCAGCAGCGGACGCAGCTGTACACCATTGCGCCGGTACAGCACTCCCGCTCCCTTGGGGCCGCGGATTTTGTGCGCGGATATGCTGCACAGGTCAATCCCCCAGTCCGAGAGAGCTAGCGGCAGCTTGCCGATGCTCTGCACCGCGTCAACATGAAATAAAATGCGCGGATACGCCTTTAGCAGTGCTCCCGCTTCGGCTACGGGCTGAATCCGCCCTGTTTCATTGTTGACATGCATCATGCTTACCAAAATGGTATCAGGCCTCAAGGCTTGTGCAAGCTGGGCCACAGAAGCCGCTCCGCTCTGGTCCGCATCCAAGTACGTGACCTGGAACCCCTCCTCCTCCAGCTGCCGAAACGGCTCCATGACGGAAGGGTGCTCGATACGGGTCGTAATCAGATGCGTCCCCCGGCTGCGGTAATAATAAGCTGCGCCTTTGACCGCCAAATTGTTGCTTTCCGTCCCCCCAGAGGTGAAAATAATTTCCTCCGGCCGCACTGAAAGCTGTCCGGCAATCACGCTTCGGGCTTTGTTGACAAGCCGCTCCGCTTCCACACCCAGCTTGTGCAGAGCCGACGGATTGCCGTACGCCGTACGCATGACCTCGGTCACTGCGCGAAGAACCTCCTCATCTACCGGCGTTGTCGCGCAATGGTCAAAATATAGCATAACCGCTCCTTTCCGCCCTCATGCCGATATTCCCCAAATTTGAAATCTACGGGTGTGGGGGATACGGTATGGGGATCCTATCGTGTCCATACCCGCCGCAGGGTGAAGCCTTGACGGCAAATAAAAACGACCAAGCACCTGCAAGCATACAGCTTGACTGGCGTTGATCGCACTACGGTCAACGGGGTTACTGAACAGTGGGCCAGGCTATAACATCAAACCTATCCAAGATAGGAATTGCGTGTATTCAATACACGGCTTATATAATTGCGCGTTTCTTCCGGAAGCTCGGAACGCCGCGCCATCAGCTCGGCATCATGCGTCACGCCCAGCTTGTCCACCCGGCCCGGTCCCGCATTATAAGCGGCCAGCGCCAGCGCTTCATTCCCGTTATACTTTGACAGCAGGTAGTTCAAATATTTAGCGCCGCCGTTAATATTTTGTTCAGGGTCAAATGAGTTGGTTACCCCCAGCATTTTGGCCGTCCCGTCCATCAGCTGCATCAGGCCCTTAGCCCCCGCGCCTGAAACGGCATCCGGGCGAAAGGAGGATTCATTCTGGATTACGGATTTAATCAGGGAGGCATCCACGCCAAAGCGTTTTGCTGCCCGTTCAATTATTTCGTCATATTGGCCGGCGGAGGACATGCCGCCTGCGCGTTTTCCCGCTTCAATGGATATGTAGCTGGATAACCGCCCTAAGCCCTGCACAGCGCTGCTGTCCGAAGATAAACCCGCATTCTCATCTTCAGCCCCCACAAGGGATTGCAGCATCCCTGCAAATTCAGTGCTGCTTGCTCCTGTGCCGGTTGAGCCAAAGGGCTTGTCCATTGCGCTTTGCAGCTGCAGCTGAATGAGCTGTTGCACCACACTCGGATGAATTTTGTTCATTGCCCGGGTCTCCTCACATACATGAATAGCCTTCTGTCATACCTGGCTATTATTTTACACCGTTTCCTGAACATATTCTAGTGCCGATCCGCTTATTCTTACTCCTTTTATTGAAGCTCGATTCCCGATTCCTACCTGACAGGTGCCGCATACGTCCGCGGAAAAAGGCCGCTTCATACAAACAAGCAAGCCAGAAGACAGCCCCGGCTTGCTTGTTTATGTCCGCTCTCACCTAAAAACCGCCCGGTTTGATACCAAAAGGCATTGACTGCCTTTTTATTCGTATCAGCCCTGTCTCGGTTTAAAGGTCAGACAACAGGTTTCTGCACTCGTGCCCGCCGTATCCTGATGACCTGATTCTTGGGCAAACTCGGAGTCAAAGCTTCGAGAGGCATGCGAATCGATTTCGATCATAATGGACTCTGCTGAGCAATTATTCCCCGTAGCCCAGTATTCGCAGTTGGAAACACTGCACTTGACTGTTGGTTTCGCCATACGTATTCACCCCCTCCTTTACAAGCTTCCCGTTCCGGAGGAGAGATATACTTACTGGCGGCTCAAATTAAACGCGCTCGCCGTGAATTCGTTTTTGATTAATATAATCGTTTTCGTAATACGCCAGCTCTTCCCGAAGGCTCTCAAAAATCGGCGAAAGGCCGATGGTCAGATCGCGAACCGCACGCGACGGCTTCTTGCGGAAGCGGATCGCATCATGCCCGGTATAAGCATAGCGGCCATCCTCCGAATAACACTCATGCTGCGGATAAAAGTAGCTGTTAATGGAGTTGTGGTAAGTTTCGTAAAGCGCCCTTTCTGCTTGCTCCGCATGAAAGGAAGGACGGCGAAGACAGACCCCCAGCTTCTCGTAGCATACTTCGCTGAATACAAGCAGATGACGTGTATCAGCCAAATATCCTTTATAAAATTCATCCATCTCCGGGTCATTATCCGTGTTCAAACCCGCAAGGGATTGCGTGTTCAGAAATTGTTCCATAGCATTGATAGCTTCTTTTAATTTGGCTTTGGTTGATTCACATAATGATTTAACGTCGACTGCCACGTTGTATTGACCCCCTTAAGTGCATATTGCTGCCCTGTCGGCACCAATTAATCAGCATTATCGTACCATAAATTCACTGCGAAGGGTACAGCCAATTCATGAATATTTGCTCTCCTTCCTTCCAAGCCTAATCCATACGATCAAACGACAGGAGGAGGCAGCAGCATGCCAAAAAAATTATCCCCGCTGGTAGTTCTGTGCGCTGCAAGCACGCTTCTGATCAGCACGGCCGGCTGCACAAAGGAACAGCGGCAGGGACAGCTGCTCAGCCCGGAGCATGAGCTTCAGGCCAAGCAGTCGCTACTGGAGAACGATGTAAGCCGAACTGACGATCTGTGCCGTTCCCAGTGCTTGCTGGATTTCCAGCAGGCTGTAAACGAGCCCCGGCCCGCCAGCCCTGAGGAAGCCCGCGCACGGCTGGAAAAGCTGAAGCAGGAGCACCATCATATGACGCATCTGGAGTGGCTGGAAAAGACACCGGCTCAAGGGCCATCCGCCGCAGCGGAAGCCGGAAAGCTGACGTCATCCGATCAAGCGCTGGTAGCCGGGTATCTGGATCAAGCCAGACAGCAGGCGCTGGCAGGACAAACCTATCAATCGCCGGGCGCAGGCGAAGGGGAAAACCGGATGTTTGTGCTGGGCGTGCCTTCCGCCGACGGGCAGCAGGCGCTCGTCGGCGTAGTCCGCCAGCAAATTTTGTACAAGGTGGAAAATGATCTGCGCAAGGACTTGCGGCTTGTGCCCTACCCTAGCGACAACCGCTGGAAAATCGAATCAGTGGATTCCGACACGCTGCGCGATGTGAAGGTCGATCACCCTGAGGATAACGAAGGGACAAGCCATTACCATGTCAATCAGGTTGTGGTCAAATTCCGGCAGCCGCCAAGTGCCGCGGAGCTGGAGCAAATCCGCAAGGACATCGGGGCCGCCAAGATGGAAAAGCTTGGCTATACGTATGTTTTTGAGTCTCAAACGATGGAAGCCAAGCAGCTGATGTCCTATTTCAAACAGCTTCATGTGGAGTATGTGGAGCCGCACTTTTTGTATACGACCAACGAATCCGTCGTACCCAATGACGCGCTGTTCTCCAAATATCAATGGAACCTTCCGATTATCGAAACCCTGAAGGGCTGGGATGTCGGGCGGGGCACGGATAAGGTGATTGTCGCCGTAGTCGATACCGGCGTAGATACTAGCCATGTTGATTTGAAGGAACGGCTTCTGGAGGGCCGCAACATGGTTGATCAGACTTCTCCACCCGAAGACGATGTAGGCCACGGCACTCACGTCGCCGGTGTGATCTCCGCCATCACCAACAATAAAGAGGGCGTCGCCGGGATGTCATGGTTTAATCCCATTTTGCCGGTAAAGGTGCTGGATCACACCGGGGCCGGGACAACCTATTCTGTGGCCCAGGGCATTATTTGGGCTGTTGATCACGGGGCAAAAGTCATTAATCTCAGTCTTGGAAATTACGCACAGGCGGAGTTCCTCCATGATGCGATTAAATATGCGTATGACCGGGACGTGCTGCTTATTGCCGCAAGCGGGAACGACAATACCGAGAAGCCCGGCTATCCTGCGGCCTATCCCGAGGTATTTGCTGTAGCTGCGACGGATGCAAACAAAACAAAGGCTTCCTTCAGCAACTTTGGAGATTATGTCGACGTATCCGCTCCGGGCGTTAACATACCGAGCACCTATCCGCACAATCAATACGCAGCCTTGTCCGGAACCTCTATGGCCAGTCCCCATGTATCCGCCCTGGCAGCGCTCATCCGTTCCGTTAATCCGAAGCTGCGTAATGCGGACGTCATGAACATTATGCGCCAAACCGCCGAGGACTTAGGAACCGCCGGGCAGGACAAATATTACGGATACGGGCAAATCGATGTCGTCAAGGCGCTGGATCAAGCCAGTCAAAGTCAAGGCTCCTTGACCCTGACCTCCAGTTACGTCGGGAGGGAAATCGGCCGTATTGAGGACAAATACACCGGCAAATAAAAAAACAAAAAAACGCCCCAAGGGGCGTTTTCTTCTTGTTTATACAGCCGGAAAGCCTGCCATAAGCCGGGTTCTGTTCTCTCAGTGGTATAACGGGGTTGAGCCCTCCCACGAACGAAAGTGACAATCATCTATCTAGGCCGGCCATTGCTGGCAGGCTCAAGCGACCAACCCGAACGCGTCTCAGGCAAAGACTGCGCCGCGAAGGCGCTGCGTTCCATTAGGTCTTGCTCCAGGTGGGGTTTACCAGGGAATAAGTCACCAGATTCCCTCGTGGTCTCTTACACCACGGTTCCATCCTTGCCTGTGCGCGCCTTGCGGCGGGCCATCGGCGGTCCATTTCTGTGGCACTATCCTTCAACTCGCGCTGACTGGACGTTATCCAGCACCCTGCCTTGTGGAGCCCGGACTTTCCTCCCGCAGCTCTCGCTGCCGGCGATTGTCTGTCAAGCTTTCCCGAACTTCATTTGCTAGTATACATGGATACGATATGAATGACAACCCCAAAATGTGTACTCCGCTGCTACCATTTGGAATGTGGGCAGCGGCACCTTGGTTTATCGGCTTTTAAATCAGCTTGAACACCTCGGTATCGACTTGGGAAACGATGACCCGGGTTTCGCTTTTGATGCGGGCCAGCTTTTCGGTCATAACAGCGGCAACGCCCTGCTTCAATATTTTTTCCGCATGATGTCCGGGGTCAATCAGGCAAAGCCCTGCGGCGAGAGCATCGTGGGCCGTATGATAATCGATATCTCCGGTAATGTACACATCAGCACCGGCAAATATCGCCGAACGCATAAAGCTGCGGCCTGCCCCGCCCAGCACAGCTACCTTCCGTATGCTGCGCTGCGGATCGCCTACCATGCGGACGAACGGCACGTCGAATGCGCTTTTCACCTGTTCAGACAGCTCCGCCAGCGTTACAGGTTCAGACAGCTTACCGACCCGCCCAAGCCCAAAGGAACGGCCCTTGAGGTCCACAGGATACAAATCATATGCAACCTCTTCGTACGGATGCGCCTTAAGCATCGCCTGCACGACTTTGCGCTCCAATGTTTCCGGCACGATCGTCTCTATCCGAACCTCCTCCGCGCGCTCCAGCTTCCCCTGCTGCCCTGCGTAGGGCTGCGTCCCTTCCCGTGGGATGTAGGTGCCCGTTCCTTCGATATTAAAGCTGCAATGGCTGTAATTGCCGATCCAGCCGGCGCCCGCTTGGAATAGCGACTGCAGCACCGCCTCATGATGAGATTGCGGCACAAACACAACCAGCTTCTTCAGCTTCTCCGTGTGGACCTCGGATAAATGGGTCGTTCCGGTTAAGCCAAGCGCCTCAGCCATTAAATCATTTACGCCGCCGGAAGCCACATCCAGGTTCGTATGCGCGATATAGACAGCGATGTCATGCTTAATCAGCTTCTCAATCAGCCGCCCTGCAGGCGTATCGGTCTGTACGTGAGGGAGCGGCCGGAAAATAACCGCGTGGTGCGCGATAATCAAATCCACCTGCTCCCGGATCGCTTCCTCGACGACCTCCATGGTCACATCCAGCGTAATCAGGACATGTCGGATTTCCTTCTGCAGAGAGCCGACCTGCAGTCCGATTTTGTCATCCGGCTCGGCATAAGCCTTCGGTGCGAACTCTTCAAACAACTGAATTACGGTTTGGCCTTTGGCAAGCATGCCATAACCTCCTCCATCAGCTTTATTTCGGCACGGAATACCGCTTCCTTATCTCTGGCGGACGCTGTATCCGATTGAGCCAGCTGGCGGCAAATATGCTCCAGCTTCTCCACCTCGCTTCTCCATTTGACGAAAAACAAAGCCGGCGCTTCCTTAACGAGCAGCGGTCCGAAGCGATACAGCCAGTCTTTATGAAGGACTGTCCCCTCCGCCAGTGTCAGCCTGCTGTACAGCTCAGCTGCCCCAGACGGATCTGCTGCACGTTCGGCCGTAATAATCTCGTAGAGTTTGCCGTCTTCCTCCAAAATTTGCTCGTGCACAATGAGCCAGCCATGCTCGTCGAGCCAGCACCGGACCTGATCCTCCGCCACGTTGGGCTGAAGCACGAGCCGTTTGACGGGGCCGAGCCTCTCCCGGCCCTCATCCAATATCGTGGCGATTAGCCCGCCGCCCATTCCGGCAATGGTCACCACATCAATCTCGTCTTCCGGGTGGATAACCGATAGCCCGTTGCCGCGCCGCACTTGAATCCGCTTCTTCAAACCGGCAGCAGCGACCTGCTGCGAGGCTGCCTCGAAGGGACCCGGATTTAATTCCCCCGCCACACCGTATTCTACGGTACCCGACAGCGCCAAAAAGGTGGGCAGCAGGGCGTGGTCCGATCCAATATCGGCCAGCCTGCTGCCACAAGGGACTTGCAGTGCAATCTTATGTAATCGTTCTGACAATTTAATCATGAAGCAACCCACTCAATCCATGTTTTTCTAGTCGTGTACAGCAGGATGCCCGCAACCCCAATCTTGACTGCGAGCAGAACCGCCAGCACTGCGCTGGCTCCTTCGCTGCTATAAACCGCAGCGTACAGCTCAGGAGCAAATTCATACAGCCCCCCTGCCAAAAATAACACACTGGCTACGGGCTTCGTCCGGTGCTGGAGCAGCCAGCCGATCCATAGCATAATGGCGCCGATAGGCACCCAGGCCAGCTCGACCTGCAGCCAGCTAAATGAAACCATATGCTTATCCAGGAAATAGGCATAGGTCACCGCTAAGCCCGCCCAGCCGCAAAAATGAAACAGCCCCATCCGTCCGGCCAAGCCGACCGCCATCCACAGCAGGCTGCACGCCGAAATCATCAAAGGCAAGGACACCGCTTCACTCAAGCTGGCTTCTTCGACCAGCTTTATTCCGGCAAACAGCGCCAGCACGGAACCGATACCTGCCAGCACATTGGCCGTTATCGGCGAACGGCTTCGTTTTAGAAAGGAAAACAGGTAACAAACAAGCATAAATGCAACACATGTTCCGATTTGCATTGGAAATTGAAAAGTATTAAAATGAAGTACGAAATAGGTCGTCACCGCTGCCGACGCCAATACCAGCATCCATTTTTTCCAGCTACTTCCTACAATGGAGGACTTGGAAACGCCGAATACCTTCGGCTCCGGCTCTGTTTCTTGATCGCGGTATAGATTGAGCAAAAAATCGCAATATTGCTCCGGCAAAAATTTGCTTCGCCGCCAGTGCTCAATCTCTCTGACGATTAGCTTCCTTTTTTCGGAATCCATGCTTGGTCCCCTTTGCAAAAAAGACCTTTGCTGCAAGCAGAAAAGGTCTTTCGAATCATCGGATTTACTCTAAAAAGTCTTTCAGCCGTTTACTGCGGCTCGGATGTCTTAATTTGCGCAGCGCTTTGGCTTCGATTTGACGAATCCGCTCACGGGTAACGCCGAATACCTTACCGACCTCTTCCAAGGTACGCGTACGTCCATCGTCAAGTCCAAAACGCAGGCGAAGCACGTTCTCTTCCCGCTCGGTCAGCGTGTCGAGCACATCCTCCAGCTGTTCCTTGAGCAGCTCATATGCGGCTGCATCAGCCGGCGCCAGCGCCTCCTGATCCTCAATGAAATCCCCCAGGTGTGAGTCATCTTCTTCCCCGATTGGAGTCTCCAATGAAACCGGCTCCTGTGCGATTTTCATAATTTCCCGTACCTTGTCCGTGCTTAAATCCATTTCCTTCGCAATTTCTTCCGGCGTCGGTTCACGGCCCAGCTCTTGCAGCAGTTGACGGGAAACCCGAATCAGTTTGTTGATGGTCTCAACCATATGTACCGGTATACGTATCGTTCTGGCCTGGTCAGCAATGGCCCGGGTAATCGCTTGGCGAATCCACCAGGTTGCATACGTGCTGAATTTATAGCCCTTTGTATGGTCAAACTTCTCTACTGCTTTAATCAGACCCATGTTGCCTTCCTGAATTAAATCGAGAAAAAGCATGCCGCGGCCTACATAGCGCTTGGCAATACTTACAACGAGCCGGAGGTTCGCTTCAGCCAGTCGGCGTTTCGCTTCCTCATCCCCGTTCTCAATCCGCTTCGCCAGATCCACCTCATCGTCAGCTGACAGCAGCGGTACTCGTCCGATTTCTTTCAAGTACATCCGTACAGGGTCATTAATTTTAATTCCCGGCGGAAGTGCAAGATCATCGTCGAAGCTGAATTCTTCATGATCATCTTGGCCAATAACCATGTCGTCTTCCGTTTCGTTATTTACATCAATCCCCATTTCGCCGAGCTGCTCAAAAAACTCATCAATCTGCTCCGGATCCTGGTCAAAAGGAGAAAGACGCTCCATAATATCTTTGTAGGTTAGCGAGGAGCGCTTCTTTCCCAGCTCAATGAGCTGTTCTTTGACCTGCTCCAGCGTCAGTTCCGTATCCAGTTCAGTATGTTGATCTGCCATAGTCCAACTCCTCCTCCCTGGAACACTAAAACAAGTAGGGGCCATCCTTACATTGATTTTAGCTCGTTCTTCAGGGCTTCAATCTCAACCGCAATTTGCGCGGCACGAATAAAATCTTTCGATTTGTCCGCCCGCACCATGTCTTCCTTTAATCGCTCAATCTTCGCCGAAAGCGGCACTTTTTTGATTTCCCGGATATAATCGTCAATCACCTGCGGAGTCACCGTTTCGGTAATCATGGAGATAGAACTGGCAATTCCCTCCAATTGATCGTCTTGAATGGATGCGATATATCTGCTGGGTTCTGCCTCGTGCCCTTGGGCGTAATACGCATATAGATAAGCAGCAAGCGCTGCGTGAGCTTCGACATGAAATCCGTCCCCCAGCTTGCGCTGGACTGTCTCGGCCACATCCGGGTCATAAATCATGGCCGCCAGGAGCTTCCGCTCCGCATTATGGTAAGCGGGAAGCAGTGCAGGAGCCTGCTTTGTTCCGCGGCCGTCATGCATAACATTATTCCACGATAATTCGTTATTATCCCCGCCGGCTTTGAATTTTTGCTGCTGCTGGCGGTGCTGATGCATCTCCTGCTTGATCGTGTCCATCGGAAATTGAAACTCATCGGCAAGCTCTTTGGCATAAAATTCCCGTTCAGCCGGTGAATCAATTCCGGCAAGCAGCCTTGCGGAAGCCCGAATATATTGAAGCCGTCCATCATCATCATGCAAGCGGAAATTGCGGCGCATATACTGGAGCTTGAAGCGCACAACCGGAAGCGAAGCTTCAATAATATCACGTACGAAGGAGTCCGCGCCTTTGGCGGTAATGTACTCGTCGGGGTCCATGCGGTCCGGCAGCAGCGCTATTTTGACCCGGCAGCCGGTATCGGCCAGAATCGGCAGGCTTTTGTATGCCGCGTTCTGACCCGCATCGTCCCCGTCATAGCATACAATGACTTCATCGGCTTGCGTCCGCAAAATCGACGCGTGCTGCTCAGTGAGCGCCGTGCCCATTGTAGCCACTCCGTTGTGGATGCCGGCTGCCCACGCTTTAATCACATCGGCATAGCCTTCGAACAAAACAATTTGCCTGCTCTTGCGGATTTGAGGCCGGGCCAGATGGAAATTGTACAGCTGCTGCCGCTTATTGAACAGCGCCGTTTCAGGGCTATTCATGTACTTCGGCTGGACGTCCGCCGACATCGTTCTGCCCGCCAGGGCAATGACATTGCCCTTCCCGTCACAAATCGGAAACATAATCCGGTCGCGGAAGCGGTCATAATAGCCGCCCTGCTCGGATCGCTCCGATATGAGCCCGCCCTGCTCCATCAGCGGTAACCGATAATCCCGTTTCTCCAAAAATTGGGCTAACGTGTCCCATCGATTCGGCGCATAGCCGATTTGAAACGTCTCGATCATCGCATCCGTAAAGCCGCGGGACCGCAAATAATCCATTGCCGGACGAGCCTCGGCCGTATTCTTGAGCAAATGGGCGTACAGCTTGGCGGAGAAATCATAAGCCCTCAGCAGCTCGGCTTTGTCGTGGTCCTGCTCCGTTCTGGGCACAACCGCGCTTTCAAAGTCATACGCCACGCCGGCTTCCTCTGCAAGCTGGCGCACCGCCTCAGGAAACGTGTAGCCTTCAATATCCATAATGAATTGAATGGCCGTTCCGCCGGCATGGCAGCCGTAGCAATAGAAGATTTGCTTTTCCGGTGTAACTGTAAACGAGGGCGTCTTCTCAGAGTGAAAGGGGCACAGCCCCTTCATGTACTTGCCGTTTTTGGACAAGTGGACATATTTTCCCACTACATCGACAATGTCATGGTGCTTCAGGACCGCATCGATGACCTCCTGGGGAACCCTGCCATTACTCATCTGAATCACCTTCATCCATTGAACCAGATATTATAATTCGCTGTTTGCCCCCGTTCTCCTGCATCCCGACCAAAACTTTTGTCAATGTTTGTTGAAAATTG
Source organism: Paenibacillus sp. y28 (assembly GCF_037137075.1). Classification (NCBI taxonomy): domain Bacteria; kingdom Bacillati; phylum Bacillota; class Bacilli; order Caryophanales; family Paenibacillaceae; genus Paenibacillus; species Paenibacillus sp. y28. The sequence continues at coordinate 36,522 of NZ_JBBBNV010000015.1, read as the reverse complement.
CGTCGATCCTCATCCGTAAAAGCCTTTGGTCCTTTCGTCCGCTGCCCGCTCCGCCGTTTTTTGGCTGACTCATGACGGGTCTGCAGCAAAAAATCAATCGTCCGTTCGCTGTAGATTTGCCCTCTTACAGATAGAGCCACCGCTTGTCGGGCAAGCCCGATCGTTGCCAGTCCAAAATCCTGGGTCACCAGCACATCCCCTCGCTGAAGCCGGTTGGCGATAAACAAATCGACGGATTGGTCCGAAGAATCGACCTGAACGATCCGAACCCCATCTTCCTCCTGCAGCCGGTGATCGTGCGAGGCGACCATCTCTACGGAAATCCCAAACTCCCGCGCAATCCGGACGATTTCAGGCTTGACCGGACATGCATCCGCATCAACCATTATTTTAGGAGAATCGCTTTGAATATATACCACCAATTTCCTACGGGATAACTACCGTAATATTATATACGATGAAGTTGTAAAAAATCCTGCTGTCCCCGCTGAAAATCGCCTGAAAAACGGAAAATCAGCGGCTTCGCATCCGTTCAAGAATAATGCTCGCCGTTTCCTCGACCGCCTTGGTCGATACGTCAATCACTACACAGCCCAGCCGCTTCATAATGCCTTCGGCATAGGCAATCTCTTTTTCAATCCGGTCGTGATTGGCGTAAAGCGCATCCGAAGCAAGGCCCAGCGCCTTCAGGCGCTCTTTGCGGATTTCATTCAGCTTGTCCGGCCGGATCGTCAACCCGATAATTTTTTTATTGTTAACGGTAAACAGCTGATCCGGCGGCTTCAGCTCCGGCACAAGCGGAACATTCGCCACCTTGTACGTTTTGTGCGCCAAATACATCGACAATGGAGTTTTTGATGTGCGGGAAACCCCCACAAGCACGATGTCCGCTTTCAGCACGCCGCTCGAATCCCGGCCATCGTCGTACTTGACGGCAAACTCGACCGCGTCGACTTTTTTAAAATAATCCTCATCGAGCAGATGAATTTTGCCGGGCTGCTGCAGGGCTTCCTTATGCAGCATCTTCTCCAAGCCGTTGATGACGGGTCCAAGCAGATCGATAGACACAATCCGCTGCTCCCGGCAGCGCTTCTTCACATAGTCGCGAAGCTCCGGGATAACGAGCGTGTAAACGATGACTGCATGTTCCTGCTTGGCGGTTTGAAGAGCCCGGTCGATTCCTTCCCGATCGCTCACAAACGGCGTGCGCCGAATTTCCACCGAAACCGGATGAAACTGGATCGCGGCAGCCTTGACCACCGCTTCCCCCGTTTCTCCAGCCGAGTCGGAAATGACGTACACAATCGGCTTTTTACCTGACATGCGGCATCACCACACCAATCTTTGGAAATCGGCAATCCGTTTCAAATCATCGGCAATGCTTTTTAACAAGCCTAACCGGCCGGCGCGCACTTCCACGTCCTCAGCCATTACCATAACCTTCTCAAAATAAGCGTTAATCGCAGGCTTCAGTCCGGCCAGAGCCTCAATTGCCTCCGCCGGCTTGCCATCAGCAAGCAGCTGTTCTACCTCCACGTGAGCCTGCTGCCAGCCGGCATACAGATCATGCTCCACCTGCTCCGCATAACGAGCCGGATCGGTATTCGCCGTTTCAGCTTTGGCCGCCAGATTGATGACGCGGTTGAACGCATCTGCAGTCAGCTTGAACTCCGCCTCGGAGACCTTGTTCATCACCGCATCGGCACGGCTGACCACAGCCCCGATGTGCTCAAAGCCGCTGGCAAGCACCGCATCGATAACGTCATAGCGGATTCCGCGCTCGTTCAGCAAATTTTTGACACGCAGAGCAAAAAACTCAACAAGATCATTACGTATTTCGTCAGCGGAACGTTTCAGGAGACCTGCCTTTTCTTGAACCTGAATGGCCATGCCGAACAGCTCGGACAAGGATACCGGCAGCTGATGCTCGAGCAAGGTCTGAACAATGCCTGCCGCTTGGCGGCGAAGCGCATAAGGGTCCTGTGAGCCGGTTGGAATAATGCCGATCGAGAAGCAGCCGGTAATCGTGTCCAGCTTATCGGCTATGCTGACAATGGCGCCGGCCAGTGAAGCAGGCGCGGCATCGCCGGAGAAACGCGGCTGGTAATGCTCGAAAATCCCTCTCGCCACTGCTTCCGGCTCCCCGAATTTACGTGCGTAGTCTTCGCCCATAACGCCCTGCAGCTCCGGAAATTCATAGACCATTTGAGTCACTAAATCAAATTTGCAGATTGCTGCGATACGGGCGGCTGTATTTTGTGTCGTCGCATCTGCCTGAAGGCGTTGAACGAGCAGCTCGGCCACTGCGCCGAAGCGGCGGACCTTGTCGCCAATCGTACCCAGCTTTTCATGAAACACGATCTTCTCCAGCTTCGCCAGCTGCGTATCGATGCTCACCTTCTGATCCTCTTTATAGAAGAAACGGGCATCGGATAACCGGGCGCGCAGCACCTTCTCATTGCCTTTTGCCACCACATCAAGCGAGGTATCATTACCGCTCCGCACCGTTACGAAATAGGGCAGAAGCTTACCCGCCGCATCCAGCACCGGGAAATACCGCTGATGCTCGCGCATGGATGTAATAAGAACCTCCTGCGGAATTTCCAAAAATTCGGGATTGAAGGTGCCGAACAGCACCGTCGGCGTCTCTACCAGGAACAATACCTCTTCCAGCAGATCCTCTTTCATCGGGATGACCCAGCCCTTGGAAGCGGCAAGCTGCTCGATTTGGGCGACAATCGCCTGACGGCGCTCCTCCACCTCGACAATGACATGCTCTTTGCGCAGCGCTTCAATATAAGCGGCCGGCTCGGATACCTCCGCCTCTCCGCCAAGGAAACGGTGACCGCGCGTCGTGCGGCCGGTCTCGACGCCTGCAATTTCGAACGGAATCAACTCACCGCCGAACAAGGCGATGAGCCAGCGGATCGGGCGGACATAACGAAGCTCATAGCTGCCCCAGCGCATATTTTTGGGGAAGGTGAGCGACGTAATGATTCCACTCAGCCCTTCAGCCAGTACGCCGGCCGTTTCCACCCCGATACTGCTTTTGTTTGCATAAATGTACTCGACGCCGCCAACTTCTTTGATGAAGAAATCGTCCGTCGATACGCCCTGCCCTCTGGCAAAGCCCTGCGCAGCCTTGGACCAGGCACCGCTTTCGTCGCGCGCGATTTTGAGGGACGGGCCTTTTATTTCTTCGCTCACGTCCGCCTGCTTCTCAGCAACACCATGCACCAGCACAGCAAGACGCCGCGGGGTTGCAAACGCCTGCACCGATTCATAGCCAATGCGGGAATCATCCAGCCATTTGCTTGTTTTCTCTTTCAGCTGATCCATTGCTCCGCGCACGAAACGCGCTGGAATTTCCTCCATGCCGATTTCCAGCAGCAAATCCTTAGCCATGGGAAACCACTCCTTTCTCCTTCAAAAGCGGGAAGCCCAGCCGTTCCCGTTCTTCCAGATATGTTGCCGCGCACAGGCGGGCCATGTTGCGCACGCGGGTAATGTAGCCGGTTCTTTCTGTTACGCTAATCGCGCCCCGCGCATCCAGCAGATTGAAGGTATGGGAGCATTTGAGAACATAGTCAAAGCCCGGGAAAACAAGCTTTTGCTCAAGCGTGCGAGTCGCTTCAGCCTCATACGTATTGAACAGCTGGAACAGCATGGGAACATCGGAAACCTCGAACGTATACTTGGAGTGCTCATACTCAGGCTGCAGGAACACATCCCCGTAAGTTACGCCTTCCACCCATTCCAAATCAAACACATTTTCTTTCTCTTGAATATACGAAGCGAGCCGCTCCAGACCGTAGGTGATTTCTACCGCAACCGGATTGGCATCAATGCCGCCAACTTGCTGAAAGTACGTAAACTGGGTAATTTCCATGCCGTCGAGCCACACTTCCCAGCCGAGACCCCACGCGCCGAGAGTCGGGGATTCCCAGTTATCCTCGACAAAGCGGATATCATGGTGCAGCGGATCGATACCAAGCTGCTTCAGGCTTTCCAGATACAGCTCCTGAATATTGTCAGGGGACGGCTTCATAATCACCTGGAATTGATGATGCTGGTACAGCCTGTTCGGGTTTTCCCCGTAACGTCCGTCAGCGGGACGCCGGGATGGCTCGACATAGGCGACGTTCCAAGGCTCCGGACCGATGCTGCGCAGGAACGTCATCGGGTTCATCGTACCGGCGCCTTTTTCGGTGTCATACGGCTGCACGATGATGCATTTTTGATCGGCCCAAAATTTTTGCAGCGTTAAAATCATCGTTTGAAAATTCATGTTTGCTTACACCCTCCTTATTAGTGCTTCAAAAATTGGTGTTTCAAAATGAAAGGCCTCGTTCCTGTTCCACAAACGGCCGGTTTATTGCTGGACAGCATACGGATTGGACACCCTGCCAGCAAGACGCAAAAACTCCCGTCCCTATGTCCCGGCGCAAGCGCCGGGACATAGGGACGGGAGGGACATTCCCGCGGTTCCACCCTATTTGAACGACCGGCCGCCACAAGGCACCCTGCGCCGTTCCACTTTTGAACTGTAGCACTCCGGAAACGCCCTTTCGCCAATTACATTCCACCGGGCTTGCACCGTCCCCGGCTCGCTATGAGAAATGCAGGTTGACTACTTTTTTCCGTCATCGTGCAGTATGTAATTAATCTTCAAAGAATAATAGCAAAATCAAGTTATAATGTCAACGGCCCGAAAAAAATCAAAAGGAAAATAGTATACTTACAGCTCGTATTTTTCCAGCTGATCAAGGAAGGCCCGCGATCGGAGCCGCAGGTCTAGATGATGATCCACATAGCTGCGCAGGAGCTGCTTCAGTCCGCTTCTTGTTTGCGCCTTCAGCTCGACTTGGCCGATTCGCTTCAGGTCGGCTGTGCTAAGTACTCTCAGCAGCTTCAGCAGGCTTGGAGACAATTGAACCGCTGAAGCATCGTGTCCTCGGCATCTTGTACACAAAGCCCCGCCAGCCGGCACGCTGAAGGCGTTCAGCAAAGCCGGGTCCATTTCCCCGCAGGAAATACAGGCATGCAGAACAGGGCTAACCCCGGACAGCTGCAGCAGCTTCAGCTCGTAAATATGCGCCAGCACCTGAGGGTCCTTGCCTTCTTCGAGCGCCATCAGCAAAGCCTTCAGCTGCTCATACAACGCCGGTGATGCGTCCTGATCCGTCAGCAGCCTGTCCGTCAGCTCCATCAAATACGATCCGTATGCCGCCAGGGTCAGATCTGCGCGCAGCGTATGATGCGGCTGAATGATTTCCCCGTACGTGAGCGAGGCAAGCCCCCCGCCCGACTTGAACAACACAAACTGTCCGCATGTAAAAAGCTGGCTGATTGCCGCGTGACGGCTTTTGAGCTTGCGCGCGCCCCGGGCCATGACCCCGACCTTGCCGTATTCCTTTGTGAAGACGGTTAAAATTTTGTTGCCTTCCCCATAGTCCATAGCCCGGATAACGATGCCTTCGGCTTGCATTTGCATGACGGCCGTCCCTCTTTCCCCTGAACAGCCGGTACGGGACCAACCGGCTAATCATGCCTACATCTCCATTTGTTCCATATCGTCATCATACTCGCCATCTTCACTTCCCGTATCGGCGGCCTGCCGGGTGTCCATTTCCTTCCACAACAGGTATGACTCGACATCTCCAGTCATTGTGAAATACTTCCACGAAAAATCTCGCATGCGTATTCATCCTTTCCCCAGGGAAATGACTAGCAGATATGAGTTAGGATGGACGCGCAGCGGCAGAAGTATGCGATGCATTTATTGGAACAGCTTCAATCCTACCGCTCTTCCCGGTATCCCAGATCACGGAGCATGCCGTCGCGGTTGCGCCAATCGGCCTTGACCTTGACCCACAGCTCAAGAAAAATCCGTGAGCCCAGCAGCGCTTCGATGTCGCGGCGGGCCTGCTGGCCGACCTGCTTCAGCAGCGCCCCCTGCTTCCCGATGACGATGCCTTTTTGCGAGTCGCGCTCGACATAAATGATAGCGCCGATATGCACCACGCCGTTATCTTCCCGCTTCATCGATTCAATCGCTACGGCAATCGAATGCGGAATTTCCTCGCGGGTGGCGTGCAATATTTTCTCCCGAATGAGCTCGGCAATAACGAACTGCTCCGGATGGTCCGTAATTTGATCGTCCGGATAGTACTGCGGCCCTTCCTCCAAATATTTAATGGTCTGGTCCAGCAACGTCGTGACGTTGTTCCCCTGCATCGCTGACACCGGCACAATCTCGGCAAAATCGTACAGCGATTTATATTTAACGATGACCGGAAGAAGGTCGTCCGGGTGCACCTTGTCGATTTTGTTCAAAACCAGCACGACCGGGGTATCCACCTTTTTCAGCTGCTCGATAATGTAGCGGTCTCCGCCGCCAAGCCCCTCGTCCACAGCGATAACAAACAGAATCGCATCGACCTCCGACAAGGTGCTGTGTGCCGTTTTCATCATATAGTCGCCAAGCTTGGAGGTCGGCTTATGAATGCCCGGCGTGTCGAGAAATACGATCTGCGCCTGCGGCGTTGTATATACGCCATGAATTTTGTTGCGTGTTGTTTGCGGCTTATCGGACATAATCGCAATTTTTTGGCCGATGACCTGATTCATCAGTGTTGATTTGCCCACATTCGGCCGGCCGATAATCGCTACGAAGCCGGATTTGAATCCGTTAGATTTGCTCATTCGTTCAGTTAATCCCCTTTAATAGAATTTCTATGGACAAGATTATGGAAGCCCGTTCCATTCCAGAAACGTCTACAGTGTAAAAGCTCCCGGCAAAAGCGCAGCAACTGTCGTTTGCGCCATGTCTCCTTTCAGGTTCACCATGATCACCGGCATATCCGGCGGGCACAGCTCGCTGAGCACCTGCCGGCAAACACCGCATGGCGTAATCGGCTGCGGCGTATCTCCAATCACAGCGATCCCGCGGAAAGAACGGGGCGAGCAGCCATCGGCAATCGCCCGGAACAGCGCGGTTCGCTCCGCACAATTGGTCGGCCCGTAGGCCGCATTCTCCACATTGCAGCCGGCATGAATCCGGCCCGCCGCATCCAGCAGCGCAGCGCCGACCCAAAACCGGGAATACGGCGCATAGGCCCGTTCCCGCACCTCGCGGGCGGAAGCAACAAGCCGCTGAACCTCTTCGGCTGTAATCCTGCTCCGGCTCTCTTGATGATCCTGCTTGCCCTCTGCTGCCTGCCGAAGCGGCAGAAATTGCTCTTCGCTCATCCCGTTCTCCCCCATCTACCCGCTGTGAAACATTGCAAAAACGAGCAGCACAATTCCGCCGCCCAGCACCGAACCGGCCAGCAGAGATGCTGCGCTGCGGCTTTTTTTCTCATATAAAACAAACAACACCAGAACGGCAAGACCGGCGCACAGCAGCACGATCAAGGTCTGGCTTCCCAGTATCGAGACAAGTGTAAACACCGCAGAGGCGACCGCAGACAGCAGGCTTGGGCGCATGCTGACCCGGTTGCGGCTGAAGCGGGTCTGGACTGCAATTACAATCAGCATCACCAATGCCAGCACAAGCCATACGCCCGCCGCAGTTAACGGCCCTTTTGCTCTCAGGTTCACAAGCAGCCTGTCCAGCGGAGAAAAAAAGACGATCATGCCTGTAACAACGGCAAAAACCGCAGAAACGAGAACGGACGCCGCCGCGACGTCCTTGGCTATTTTGGCGACAGGATGCTGATCGGGCATCGCCAAATCTACCGCCTTCTCCACCGCCGTATTGATAAGCTCTGTAACAATAACCAGCGTCACAGCAAGCAGCAGAAACAAAATATCGGTCTTGGTCAACTCCATCGCCAGCGCCAGAACAAGCACAAGAACGGCGACCAGGAAATGGAATTTCATATTCTGCTGCGTTGCCAGCGCATACTTGATGCCTTCATAGGCGTACCGGAAGCTGCGGCGGAATTTCCCGGCGTCCATTAGCGGGTCAAGCCTGCCTGTGCCAGGATATGCTCCTGACGGGCAAACATGTTCTTCTCTTCCTCTTCGCTGCCATGGTCATAGCCCAGCAAATGCAGGAAGCCATGCACGAACAAAAAGCCAAGCTCGCGTTCCAAGGAATGCCCGTACTCCTCGCTCTGCTCCTTGGCGCGGGCTACGGAAATGACGATATCCCCCAGCGGCTCTACGTCGACAAGGTCCTCTCCTTCGGCCTCCTCCAAATCCGCTTCATCGAAATAAATTTCCGGCTCTTCGTCCGTCTCCTCCTGCATCGCAAAGGACAGCACATCGGTAGCCTTATCAATTCCCCGGTAATCCCGGTTCAATTGGCGAATCGTTTCGTTATCCGTGAAGGTCACCGCTACATCTCCGAAGGTAACGCCTTCTTCCCGGCCTGCAATTTGAAGCAGCTGCTCCAATTTTTCAATGATGCCCTCCGGCAGTTCAATCTCGTCCTGCTCATTGGTCCAGTCCATGGTCAAGCTCATCGCAATCGCTCCTTTATTGGCTCCGGTAGAATCGGATCGCTGTATAGCGAAGCAGCCTCCCCCTGGGGAGAGGCGCTGTACTACTTGTCATTCGGCGCACCCTGCGGCTCTTTGTCCTTGGCAGGCATCTCGGCCGGATATTCGATTCGGGAATGGAAGATGCCCAGCAGCGCTTCATTCAGCGTCTTGGCAATCACATCCAGCTCCTTCATCGTCAGGTCGCAATCATTGAATTGCCCGTCATCCATCCGGTCTTTAATAATTTTGCGCACCATGCCGTCAATTTGCTCGATGGTCGGGCTGCGAAGTGAACGGACGGCAGCTTCGACACTGTCGGCAATGCCGACGATGGCCGCTTCCTTGGACTGTGCCTTCGGCCCGGGATAGCGGTACTCCTCTTCCGTAATCTTGTGCGCTCCGTCGTCGCCGGAACGCTTCAAGGCCTTGTGGTAAAAATATTTCAGCAGCGTTGTGCCGTGATGCTGCTCGGCAATATCGCAAATCGCTTTCGGCATTTTGTGCTCCTTGAGCATTTCAACCCCGTCGCGGGCATGAGCCACGATAATCGACTTGCTGAGGGCCGGGTCAATCCGGTCATGCGGGTTATCCATATTCGTCTGATTCTCGATAAAATAACCCGGCCGGCGTGTTTTGCCGATGTCGTGGTAGAACGAGCCGACGCGGCATAACAAGCCGTTGGCGCCGACCGCCTCGGCAGCAGCCTCCGACAAATTGCCGACCATAATGCTGTGATGGTAGGTTCCCGGTGTTTCCGTCAGCAGCTTGCGAAGCAGCGGGTGATTCGGATTCGACAGCTCGACGAGCTTCAGCGACGACAAAATCCCGAACGCCGATTCAATAAAAGGCAGCAAGCCGATGACGAGCACGGCGGTCAGCAGGCCGCTGGAAACCGCAAACCCCAAGGAGAACACTACCTCCTTCACCCGCACGGTCTCTGCGGAATACTGCAATGCCGAAAGCCCCGCTACGGTCAACGCCGCAAACAGCGAGACCATGATGCCCGCCTTCAGAATGGCCGCGCGCTGACTGGCCCGGTTAATCGAAAAGATAGCCGCCACGCACATCACCATGGAAACGAGACCGAACCGGTAATCGAACAGCCGCGCGCTGTCCAGATTGAAAATAACGCTGGCGATGATGCTGAACAAAATAGAGCACATCAGCGCCAAGGGGACATCCAGCAAAATCGCAATCAGCATCGCTCCCATGGCCACGGGGGCCAAATAACCGGCATTGGAATATTCCAGGTTTTGGCCGAGCGCAACAATATCCATGGCAATGACATTAAGCAAAATAATGAGTCCGAGCATGAGCAGCTGCGCGTTGTTCGTCTTCATCTGCAAATGGCTCTGGCGTATAAACATGTACAGCCCCAGCGCGAACATCAACGCCAGCAAAGCCAGTCCGATCTGCGGGAAATAGTTGACCTTCCCTTTAAGCAGACCCGCGTCCTCCAGCCGCTTGTACAAATCCTCGGAAATCACTTCGCCCTTTTCAACCAGAATGTCGTTTTTCTTGGTGAAAACAGGCGGCGTTTTTTCTTTGGTTTCGGCCCGGAGCTGATCGGTCTCCTCCTGATCGTAGAACCGGTTAGGCAGCAGCACGAACCGGATGATTTCCTGCACCAGCTCACGCTGCGTGCTTTTGGACAATTGCGAGCTGTTTACCAGTTCCGCCACTTTAATCCGGGAGGAGGTGGCGTCCATGATTTGCTCGCTCGTGAGCTTTTTGACAATATCAGTCGTCACCGGCTCCATGGCTGCCAAATCTTCGCCAGTAAGCTTCGGAAGCTTGTAATAGGTTTCCTCCGGAATGCGGTACTGCTGCTCGTTCACCCGCTTGCTGACCTCCGCCATAAAGCCGTCCGTGTAGCGGCCGTCGCTTTGCACATTCTTTAACGTCTCCGTTAAATAGTCCTGCAGCAGCTTCGGTATGTCGATGCGCACGATGGAAATTTTCTCATTCAGGGTCAGGTCCTTGTCGTTGTTTAACGTCTCCAGCCGATCGTATAGCCGTTCCACCAGCTTCTCCTGATGGAGCGGCACGATTTCATACACCGGCTGCACCTGAGCGGCGGCCTGCTCCCGCGCCTTCTGGGTCTCCTTCATGTTCTCCATCTGCTTGGGGGCATAAATGGTTGTCGAGGCGGGTGCGCCGAGCGTCACCTCATACGTTTGCGGCAGCCATTTGCCGGCCAAGCTCAAATACAGCAGCAGGGCAATGCCGAAAAAAAGCAGAAATCGCACCCCGCCACTGTATTTCCAGCCTCCGAGACGATATGAAAACTTTCCCTTGATGGTCATCTGCTGGTTCGTCATGATTGCGGTCGGTCTCCTCCCCCTTGCCCGATCATGTCAGCCATGGCGCTCCTTGTCCTCATTGTAGGCGACGATGATGCGCTGTACAAGCGCGTGGCGGACAACGTCCTGCTCGTTAAAGTACAGGATGCCGATCTCCGGAATGCCTTGCAGGATACGCTCCGCTTCCACAAGCCCGGAGGTTTTGCCGCGAGGCAGGTCAATTTGCGTTTTGTCGCCGGTAATGACCATTTTGGAGCCGAAGCCAAGCCGGGTTAAAAACATTTTCATTTGTTCGGGCGTCGTATTTTGCGCTTCATCAAGAATAATGAATGAATCATCGAGTGTGCGGCCCCTCATATATGCGAGCGGCGCGATTTCAATTAATCCGCGTTCCAGCATTTTGCCGACCTGATCCAGGCCAAGTACATCGTGCAGCGCATCATAAAGCGGGCGCAGGTACGGATCCACCTTTTCCTGCAAATCACCCGGCAAGAAGCCGAGACTCTCCCCTGCCTCCACCGCGGGACGCGTCAGGACGATCCGTTTCACGCGGTTTTCCTTCAAGGCCGACACAGCCAGCACAACCGCCAGATATGTCTTGCCCGTTCCGGCCGGCCCGATTCCGAATACGATATCCTTTTTGCGGATCGCCGTAATGTAGTGCTGCTGTCCGAGCGTCTTGGGCCGAATCGGCTTGCCGCGGAAGGTGGTGGCGATTTCGCCCCGGTACAGATCAAGCAATTCCGCCGCCTTGTGCTCCTTGGCCAGCTCAAAAGCATAAAGCACATCCCGCTCGGCCAGGGTCATTCCGGAACGCAGCAGCTGCAGAAGCACCTCAAATGCCTCCTGAAGCACGGCAACCTCCTCCGCATCCCCCTGAATGACGAGCTCGGCGTCACGGCTCCACAGCTTCGCCTCGGTATGCTTTTGTACCGCTTGCAAAAACTTGTCCTGCGGACCGAAAAGCGCGAGCCCCTCTGCGCCGTTTTTGAGCTGGATTTTGACAGAATGTTCAGCAGTCAGCAAAAGGCCTCATTCTCCTTGTACACTTGGTATAAGTGGGCGTTCTTCCCCTATCGGTTGTTCAATTTCAAAAAGAACTTCCATATAAACTTTACCACTGTCGGCCTTTTCATGCAAAATTTTTTCCTGCAAAATCCCAGACTGGGCACCAGATTCACGCAATACCTCCGCCCTGGCCTCATCAAGTCCAAGCGCCCTGGCTTCTTCCAGCGTACGGGTTGTTTGCGTATATTCCACTGCCATCACCGACTCGCGCAGCCAGCTGACCGGCAGTCTCCATTTGCGCCATTCCACAACAGTTTGATCCAGCTTGGTTTCAAAGGCCGGATACGGAATCCCCCCGAAGCCGTACAGCTGCAGCACCCGGTTGCCCAAAATCATATAGTCTCTGCGCTTCACATCGCCCGTATATACCTTCAGCCTGGTTTCCATAGGCACCTCAACCGAGGCCTGATGCCATACCTTCCCCAGTACGGTGCCTTCCGCCACCACGGTTTGACCGTCGCCCAGGGTGCCGGCAATCAGCAGATCGCCTTTTTTCACAACGGTTCCCGGCTTCACGGCGGGCCGGCCCTTGACCGCCAGGATACGCGTCACCTCCGCGCTGCCGGAAGCGACCAAATCCCGTGGATTCATCAGCGGACGGGCATCCGGCTGCGTAGCTTCCACCACCCGAATGGTAATGCTCGTCCCGTGAATCTCGATGCCGACCCAGGAAACACCCGGCAGTGCGCTGTGAAGCTGCCTTGCCAAAACATCGTTCTCCGGAAGCCGGTGCTTCCACTGCCACGGATACATCCCCTGTCCCTTGGCCGCCTGCAGCACTTCTGTTCTGGAAAGCCGCTGATTGCCCTCTACATCTACCGTCCAGACTAACGAGGACAGCACATAAATACCCGCCACGAAGAGCAGCATGCCGATGCCGAAAAAAAGTCGGCGTTCCAGACGGGCTAGAACGAACGGCAGCCCGAAACGCCCAACAACGCGCGTGCGGCAGCCTGTCCTGCGAAGAAACGGCTTGAGCCTGAAATAATCTCGCAGCCGAATGACAAGCTCGGCTTGTCCATTCCGTTTGCGCCGGACGTCCCAAACGTCCAGCCCGGCCCGCACAGCCTCGTTCACCAGCTGCTCGCAGCGTTCGCCGCGAACCTGAATCCGTACATATCCTAGCAGCTTGGCCAATACTAAAGAGCGCATCAACAGCTCCTCCTTCAGCAATATGGTCTTTGTCCAGCGTCATGGCAGCGGCAGCGCTGCTCTATAGCGGCTTTCCGTCAATGAACCGAAGCTGGTCAATCCGGCCCTCCACCAGCAGCTCGGCGGTTAATATCGAACGGATGACTAGCTGCTCGCCGGTAATTTCCAGCCGCCCCTCGGCAAGCTGAAGAATAAGCTCTGTTTCAGAGAAATGAAGCAAGCCGCTATGATTCTCCACCACAAGCTGACGATTGCCGATCAGCGTATAGCGGGGCATGTCATATAAGACATCTTGGGGAAGGTCCAGCCATTTCGATGTCCAGGTATTCAGCTTCCGTGTCAATCGGCGCATAGTCCCCTCCCGCAGTAAGACGACGCTACGGCGCTTCCCTAACGTTCGTCGTCATAGTGTTGACGCTAGCCCATCTATGCTCGAATCCTTATTCATTTAAAAATATGACGGAACCTCCGCAAATATGAGGAACTGCAGGATGTTAGGCCAGACTCGGCCCCGCTCCGCCCCGCAGCGCTATTCCAGCCATTGGCCGGTGCCTGTTTGCACGGCCTGCCGCATGTAATCGTGAGCCAGGCCGATATCGAATACCGCCATGCCCATCGGACAAAAAAGCAGCGTATCCTCTGCACGGATTTTGTCGAGCCCGCTCCCCGCGATTACCTCGGCCAGCCGCACCGTCTGCTCCCGGCCGAGCCCCCTGGTCAGATGGAGCATCTCGATGTCCGTGTTTTCCCGGCATACTTCCTCCCAGTCATCAACAACGATGACGTTGACATCTTCAAGCGCTTCGGCGCAGTAATCCCGCAGTGAAACGTGAAGCAGCAGGCTTCCCGGCTTCGGCTTGCGGGTAATATAGCGCTCCTTGGCCACTGTGCAGGTAAGCACAATATCCGCATCTGTATAGGCTTCTTCCCAGGAAGCGGCGGTCTCGATAATGACATGCTGCGCATCATGCCATTCATCGCTGAGCTGAACGCCCCTCGGATCATAAATCCGGATATGCGCGATCCGGTGTTGAAACAAAGCGAGGCACATCTCCAGATGCATCCGTCCTATCGGGCCGAAGCCGATAATTCCTATCGCCAGCCCGGAGGCGTCTTGACGGCAATCCAGCAAACGCTTCAGCAGCATGCCGGTCACCCCGGCCGTGCGTATCGCACTAATCAACGCCGTATTCAGCAGCGCCGCCGGTCTCCCGGTCTCCGCTTCACTCAGCACCGTCACACTGTGCGCCCGGGGAAGCCGCTTGGCCGAATTGCCGGGGAAGCTGGCAATCCATTTCAGCCCCGCGCTCCCGACCTTGCCTCCCACGTAAGCCGGCATCGCGATAATACGGTTAGCCGCATTCCCATAGCGAAGGTACGGCTTCACCGGCTGGGCGTAGTCCCCGTTCAGCAATGTGGAGACCACCTCCTCCAGGCATGCGACTACCCGCTCCCAATCCGTCCCCATGTCCCGGATGTGGTTATCATTCAAATAAAGCGGCATCTTCCCAGCTCCTTTCTCCCGCCATGGCCCGGAAGCGGCGGATCGTTACGGGAGAGATTATGGTTCGCGGAGGTGATGACCTCTCAGCCCCGCCTCGCCGAATTGCCCGATTACCCATTCATCCGAGAACACCGTATCCAAATAACGGTCGCCCCGGTCCGGCAAAATAGCAGCACATACCGCCCCTTCGGGAAGCTGCGGCTTGTATTTCTCCACAGCCATCAGCACACCCCCGGAAGAGCCTCCCGCCAAAATCGATTCCTGCTTCAGCAACCGCCGGCAGCCTTCTATGCAGTCCTGATCGCTGACATATACGACATCGTGTATGAGCCCTGTTTCATCCGGACACAGCGGGGGCCGGACAGCGGCGCCGAGGCCCGGAAGAAGGCGCTTTCCCGCGGAAGGGCCGAAGATGGCGCTTCCCATGGCGTCGACAGCCACAATTTTGACGTGCGCGCCTCTGGACTTCGCCAGCTCGGCGCAGCCGCGAATCGTCCCGCAGGTGCTGACCCCGCAAAACAAATAGTCCATTCGGGGCAGCGCACCTAGAATTTCCTCCATCGTGGTATGAAAATGAGCGCCGGCATTGTCCGGGCTCGCATACTGATTCGGCCAAAAGCTGTCCGGATTCCGCTGCAGCAGCTCCTTCACCCGCTTCAGGCGCGCTGGCAAATATTCGCCTGTCTCCGGGTCAGGCACTTCCACCAAATCGATTTGCGCGCCGAACAGACGCAGCAAACGCAGATTTTGCGCCGTTGTTTTCGGATCAACCACACAAATAAACGTTAAGTCCAGCACATTGCACAGTTGAGCCAGGCTAATCGCCAGATTGCCGGAGCTGGATTCAACAATCACCGTATCCGGATGGATTCGGCCGGACTCAATGGCCGTTCGAAGCATTCTCAGTGCCGGACGATCCTTGGAGCTTCCGCCGGGATTCAGCAATTCCAGCTTCCCGTACAGCTCAAAAGAAGCCGGAGCCAGCACGCGCGCCAGCTTCACCAGCGGTGTCCGGCCAACCGCCTGGAACAGTCCTTGCTCGGTCCATTTCACGGTTCATTTCCCCCGCCATGTAAAATTTTACATATCATTCGCTGTAGTACAGCCGCTTGTTTTTGACTTTCCCGGAAGCAAGCTGTTCCCCATCGGCTACGGCTGCCACTCGGATTTCATCCAGCATCCCGCTTGCTATCATTTGGCCGATTTCGGCAATTTGGTTTTGAATGCCTTCCCGGATATAGTCAAGCACTTCCTGCGACAATGCCTCCGCGCTGCTGTGGATAAACACCGAGAGCCGGTTATCGTTGACCAGCACCCGCACCGAAGCCTGGCGGACATAGCGGTATACCACCTCTTCAATGTCATATATACTGATTTTCTCGCCATGCTTGAGCTCGGGGCCCACCCGCTTAACGATAGCTTCAAAGGTTTGCACCATAACCCCGTCCAGCTCTTCTGTGCGCAAATCACGGACCACGTCATACGTAACATAGCGCAGGGCGGGAAAATATCTCCGCACAAACGATGTCAGCACAAGCAGCGTCTCTTTTTCGCCCAGCTCCACCTCCTCCAGCCCGGCTTCAAGCGGCGTGATTCCTTCAGCAATGAGTCCGTCCATAACCCTGTAACGGCCAATCTCATGATCGTAATAGGCCATCGTTCCCAGCTCGATGCAGCCATACGTATCGATAACGGAGGACGGCTCAATTCCGAGCACGCCGGCCACATTGCGCTGCCACTGCCGCGGCGCTGTTTCACCGACCAAAATCACCTTGCGGATGCCAAACGATCGGATGTCCTGCGCCTGCGCAAGTATACTGTCGAGCAGGGAAGGCATCGTGTACAGCAGATCCGGACGAAAATCACCGAGCAGGCGGATATGCTCCTCAACCGGAAGCTGGAACGGAATGCTGAGCGTTTCCAGGCCCATGGCCTGAAATATCGGCTCAGCCGTGCTAGCTGCATGCCCGGTTCCCATATCGGATGCCGCCCGTTTCACCGGCGATCCCGCCAGCAGCCTGGAGAACAGCGTGACCTTATGCCGCTGGTACACCTCTTCATCCTCATCCGAATACGCAATGGCTTTGCGAGACCTCCCGCTGGTCCCGGAGGTTCGGTATACCGTTAATCCGGGGTCCATTTCGCTGCTGTAATAATAGCGCTCCAGCACCTCGCTGGTTATTAGGGGAAGCTCCTCGAAGGATTGTACTCCCCCTTCCGGCAGCAGCCCGGAATACCATGGGTAGGTTTGTCTCATCTCCTGTATTTTCTGGAGAAACCACGGCAAGCTTAGCTGGCTCATTGCAAGGCCACCCCTCCCGGAAACGTTGCTCCAGTATATGCCGGATCAGCGCAAAGCGGGTGCCCAAACATTTAAGCCCCCTTGTCATATGCTGACTACAAGGCGGTGATGACAATGAAGAGACAGTACAGCTCAAGCAAATGGAAAAAAACAAAGGCGCTGCTGAAGAAAAAAAGCCCGGTTGCCCGGTACGTTCCACGGACCGAACGGTTCAGCCCCCGCAGGCTCAGCCGCATGCTGAGCCGCTACGGGATGGTATATATCAAGCCGGAGCACGGGTCTTACGGAATCGGCGTCATGCGGGCCATCAAAAAAAAGCATGCCCTAGCGCGCTACAGACTGAAAACCAACACAGCCGCATACCAGTTTGAAAGCAAGCGGAGGTTTAAACAGGCAGTAACCAGATCGGTGGGCAAAAAGCCCTATGTCATCCAGCGAGGCATCCATATGCTGAAGCATCGCGGGGGGCCGTTTGATTTGCGGATTATGGTGCTGCTCAATCAGAAGCGGAAATGGGTCGTGCCGGGCATTGTCGCCCGGTCCGCCAAGCGGGGGAAAATTGTAACCAACGGTCATCAAGGAGCGAAGAGCCGTATGCCTGAGAAGCTGCTGCGGCCTTATGTGGGACGTAAAAACATACACCGTTACATGAGAAGGCTCCGGCGGATCGGGGTAAACACCGCCCGGGAGTTCCGCAAAACATTTTCCCGCGTTTGGGAGCTTGGGCTGGATGTGGCAGTGGATCAAAGGCTCCGGCCCTGGATATTGGAGGTCAATATGCGGCCCGAGGCCATCCCGTTTGCAAAGCTCAAGGACAAACGGATGTACCGCCGGATAATGGCACTGCGCAAGCTGCATCGCTAACGCTTGGCAGTGGAGGACAAACCGGAAATAACCCGCCTGATCGGCTTCTATAAGCGTGTCAGGCGCCGCTTGGAGGGCAATGCCGCACGACTTCGCACCGTACAACTGACGTCCTCCTTTGAATAAAATAAAAAGCCCGGCAGGGTCGGTATCAACCGTTCCCGCCGGGCTTATGTGTCAACGTGGTGTGCGCCCTCGTCTGGCCTTGGGAGGGCCTAGCACCTCCGCCCAAATCATTCCCCGCACAATCTCATTTTCGGGGAGCTTGGCGCCCAGAGGCCTGTTTGACGCAGATAGCGGCTTACTCCGGCGTTCAAGCTCTCGCGGCTCTTCAGGCGCTGCATAAACTGCTGATACTGCCGGCACAGGACGCTCGCTCTCTGGCTCTGACAGCCGCTGCACTTCCTTCATCATGGGGCGCTCGCTCTCGAGCACCGGCGGCCGCTGCACCTCCGCAGGCGGGGAGACTTGCTCTTGCTGCTGACGAGTCTGCGGCTTTGAACCGGCAGCGGGACGCCCCTGCATCGGTGCGCCGCCCGGTCCGCCGAACGGAGGCATTCCGCCTTTGCCGCCGCCTGTGCCTGCCGTTTTCTTTTTTATGGAGGACACGATAGAAAACAGCACGCCGGCGATAACAATCACCATGCCAAGGTTATTAAAAATAAAATCTATCAGCTGCAGCATAGCTTACTCCCGGTCCTTATCGGTACCCGGATCGGTCAGCTTGCCGAAGGAGCTGCGCATTTGCGTATCGGATTCGATATTGCGCAGGTTCATATAGTCCATGACTCCCAGCTTGCCGCTGCGAAGAGCATCCGCCATTGCCAGCGGCACCTCGGATTCGGCTTCAACGACCTTGGCTTTCATTTCGACAACGCGCGCTTTCATTTCCTGCTCGTGCGCTACAGCCATTGCCCGGCGCTCTTCTGCCTTCGCCTGGGCAATGCGTTTATCGGCCTCCGCCTGCTCCGTCTGCAGATGCGCGCCGATATTTTTACCTACATCCACATCCGCAATATCGATGGACAAGATTTCGAAGGCTGTCCCGGCATCAAGGCCTTTGCCAAGCACTGTACGGGAGATGGAATCCGGGTTTTCCAGAACATCCTTATGGGAATCCGAGGAACCGACGTTCGTTACAATCCCCTCGCCGACACGGGCAATAATGGTTTCTTCCCCTGCGCCCCCGACAAGGCGGTCAATATTGGCGCGGACCGTTACCCGGGCTTTTACCTTCACTTCAATTCCGTTTTTCGCTACCGCCGCTACCCACGGCGTCTCGATCACTTTCGGATTAACACTCATCTGTACGGCATGAAGAACATCCCGGCCGGCCAAATCAATCGCTGCCGCACGTTCAAAAACAAGAGAAATGTTGGCACGCTGGGCCGCAATCAGCGCGTTAACGACCCGGTCTACGTTGCCGCCCGCCAGGTAATGGCTTTCAAGCTGATTAATATTCAAGCCGAGGCCCGCTTTGGTCGCCTTGATTTGCGGATTGACAATCCGGCTCGGGATGACCCGGCGCAATCTCATCGCCACCAACGTAAAAATACCGACGCGCACGCCCGAAGCGAGCGCCGAAATCCAGAGCATCACCGGCACAAAGCTAAAAAATACGGACAGCACTACGACAGCCAGCGCGATCACGACAAAAATCAAAATAATCGGTTCCATAAACACCCTCCTCAATTTGGTTCATGATGGTTTCTTTCAACTGCAGCACTTCTAGCTTTTGTGCTCAGGCCCCTCGTCCCTCAGCCCCTGCAAAGCACCTTCCTCGTCCCCATCCTGCTCCGCCGAGCGGACAACAACCCGGATTCCTTCCAATCTGACAACGCCGACACGAGTTCCCGCAGGAATGAATTCGCCGTCTGTGACCACATCTACACGCTCGCGCCCGATGACCGCCGTTCCCGACGGACGAAGCGGAGTAATGGTTAGTCCATGCTGTCCGAACAAATGATCCCGTGAAGACTGGGAGACGAACCCTTCCTCGCTCGTCAGCTTCTCCTTCAGCACAAGCTTATTCCATATGCCCCTGCGCTTAAACACCTTCAAGCACACACCCACGATGATAATCGCAAACAATGCGGCGATTCCGAGATTCAGCATCGCATCGCTGGTATCGTAAGCGGCCAGAACGATGCCGCTTACGAGCGCCGCTCCGCCAAGGAGACCCAAAATTCCAAAGCTGGGCACGAATATTTCAGCAATGAGCAGCACGATGCCCGCAATGAACAATACCATATGCTCCACCCCCGCAAAGCCGGCAATATAGTGTCCGAAAAAATACAAGCCAAAGCCGGCAATTCCGATCATGCCCGGCAAGCCGAAGCCCGGAATAAAAAGCTCCAGGGCGATACCGACGATACCGATAAGCAGCAGTATTGTGGACACCCAAGGATCTGTCATCACCCGCGCGAGTCGCTCGGCCACGCTCGGATTAAATTCAATCACCTGTGTTTCGTGGCCTTTGCCGATGTATTCCAGCACCTGGCCGCGGGTACTCAGCACCTGCTCTGCATAGCCGACCTTAAGCGCTTCCTCGGCCGTCAAGGTCAACAGCTGTCCCTGCGCATAGGTTTTCCCGATTTCCGGCAGTGTCAGCTCCATCGTTTTGTCGACCATTTTCTCGGCAATTTTCTTGTTCCGGCCGTGCATTTCCGCCGCCGACTGCATGTTGCCAGACCATACGGATACCGTTTTCGCCTTTTCGATTTCATTGCCGGCGATATCTACCACGGATGCCGCGCCGATAGTGCTTCCGGGCTCCATGACGATGCGCGAGGCGTTCAAGGCGATGTAGCTCCCGGCTGAAATCGCTTCCCCTCGAATGAATACGGTTACGGGAACCGGACTGCTTTTGATTAAATCCCCGATTCCAAGCGCCGAATCAATGCGTCCGCCCAGCGTATTCATTTCAAGAATAATCTGACCTGCGCGCGCCTTCTCCGCCTCGGCAAAAGCCCTGTGCAAAAACCGCTCCAGACCGGTCTCGATCGTGGATTTGAGCGGTACAATAAAGACGATCTGCGCGCCTTCCCCATTCGTGCTGTCATTTTTTTTCACGCCCTCCGCAGCGGCAGCGCCGCCTTGAGCGAAAGGGATGAAGCAGGCCAGGACGGCCAGCAGCGCCAACAGGCAAACGAACGGCTTTATTTTGCTCCTCATCTCAGCACCACCTTCCCCATGTTATACGATACGCGCGGAAGAATGTTTCATTTTATTCCTATTTGCAGCTTTTGCAGGAGCATCCCCTTGATTTAGCAAAAAATCCGGCCCCAAGGGACCGGATTTTGTTTGCGTTGTTATGGAAGCAGCTGCTGGACAGTTTGATTCACCAGCTTGCCGTCCGCGCGGCCTTTGACCTTCGGCATCAGGGCGCCCATCACTTTGCCCATATCCGCCTTAGAGGCTGCACCGACCTCGGCAATTGTCTCTTCGACAATTGTCTTCACTTCCTCAGCGGTAAGTTGCTGCGGCAGATAAACGGACAAGATAGCAAGCTCTTGTTGCAAGCCGCTTACCAAATCTTCCCTTCCTGCCTTTTCAAATTCTTGGAGGGAGTCTTTGCGCTGTTTGACTTCACGATTTAGAATATCAAGCACTTCATTATCGTCGAGCGTTCTGCGCTGGTCAATCTCCACGTTCTTGATGGAAGAACGGACCATTCGGATAACGGAGAGTTTAAATTTATCCTGCTCTCTCATCGCTTGTTTCATATCTTCATTCAAACGTTCGCTTAAGCTCATGAACCGTAAATCCTCCTAGAACTTTCTTTTGCGAGCAGCCTCCGACTTCTTCTTTCTCTTCACACTAGGCTTCTCGTAGTGCTTGCGCTTTTTAACTTCAGCCAGAACGCCGTCTTTGGCGATGGAGCGCTTAAAGCGACGAAGTGCAGCATCTATCGTTTCGTTTTTGCGAATTCGAGTTTCAGACACCTGTTTTCCCTCCCTCCGAACTGACCGTGCCAGGGCAGTAGCCATGTTACCATCCGCTATCATAACTTGAAAGCATAGCGGTTGTCAACAATGCTCATTAACCTACATTATAGGGGATCAGAAAAGGCAGTGTCAACCTCAGCTGTAAGAACAAAGATCCCGTAGTGTGCCTGTACCGGCATCTGGCGCTGCGAGTGTACGTCTCCGACACTGATTTTCCGGCTCTCCGGCCGCCCTACAACGCTTGACGGGCCAGCAATTCACCGAGCGGCCTGCCGCCAAGCAGGTGAAAATGAATGTGGTAGACAACTTGTCCGCCTTCCTTGCCGCAGTTGTTGATTAACCGGTACCCGGACTCCGCAATGCCTTCTTCCCTGGCAAGCTGCTGCGCGGCCAGCATGATTTCCCCTATCACAGCGGCATCCTCCGCCGCCAGATCATTCATGGAAGGAATGTGTTTTTTGGGAATAATCAAAATATGTACGGGCGCAGCAGGCGCAATATCGCGGAACGCCAGCACCCGGTCCGACTCAAACACCTTCTGGCCCGGAATCGTACCGGCGATAATTTTGCAAAAAATACAATCAGGACTATGCACTTCATTCCCTCCTTTCCGTCTTCCATATCCTTACTTCGCTCTATCATATCGAAAACGGGCACAAAAAGCCATTTTTTCACTTCAGCGATTATAAAAGCATGCTTTTGTGCCAGAATAGACCTATTCAAGCGAATGCGGCGAAGCGGCCGGCGGCCTGTCTGTCCTCCTGCCGTTTACCTGCACACCGTCACGGCGCGCAAACGAAAAAACCAGCTGGATTTGATATCAGATAACGACTGGATCGAGCGGTATGTCGGAAGCGGGCAAACGCCCGCTTACTGGGTCCCGGCGCGATTTCCCATGTGCAGGAGAACAGAATTGCAGGAAAATTCCAAGTGTCGAAAAGCGGAGCATTCAAGACGAAACAGGAGCAATTCAGGGCAGGCTTATTCTTGCCTGCTCCTGCCCCAAGAAATAGGCGAATGCGGCCCATATTTTTCCCGAAACAAATCTAGACCACCAGTCTAATATTGGCATATAATAACGGAAGGAGCGTGGTTTCCTGATGAATTATATGCGTGACGCCACCCGAAGGAAAAAGCAATTTGTCGCCGATACGGCCCTCCGGCTGTTCGTCGACAAAGGCTACGAGCATGTGTCCGTGGACGAAATCATTACCATTACCGGCACTTCCAAAGGAACCTTTTATCATTATTTCAAAAGCAAGGAAGACATTATCGCCGAAGTCAGTCATCAGCAGATCGAGCGCATTGAGCAATGGAGCAAAATGCCGCCGTCTCAGGTTCAATCGGTGGAAGGGTTTATTAACCGCCTTTTATTAGACCTTGCGTCTAATATCGCCGGGCATCCGCGGCTTATCCGCAGCTTGACCGCCCTGAGTTTGCAAAACGACATGCTCTACCGGATTCAACAGGATGAAATGACTCGCCTGTACCGCTGCATTATTCACTGGCTCCCTGATGGCGGCAAAGCCGAGCTGCTGCTGTCCGTCTATTACGGAACCATCATGCGGTGGTGCATGATTGAAGATGCCGACTTGTCCGCAATGCTGACTCACAATCTGGCGGGCGCTTGGGCCGGGGGACGCTCCAGCGTTCCGTACGAAGGCCTGACCGTTGAACCGCAAGCGAAGGAGAAAACAACCATGAAAATTGCTATTATCGGCGGCGGTCTGGCCGGTTTGACCGCTGCCGCCTACTTATCGGAGGCCTCGGGTGTTGAAGGTGTGCTTTTTGAACGGAGCCCGCAGCTGGGGGGACGCGCTTTTACATATGAGAAGGCCGGCTTCACCCTGAACTACGGGGCCCATGCCATCTATGGCATTGACCGGCACACGATCGGACAGCTGGAGCGGGAGCTGGGCCTCTCCTTCAGCAGCAAGCAGGTGGATAAACGCCGCGTGATGTACGCCAAGCACGATCACCTGACGCAGGCGCCGCTGGATTTCGTCAACTTCATGAAGACCGAGCTGCTCAGTCCGCTGCAGAAAATGCGTTTTGTCGGCGAGATCACGGCCATCATCGCCAATATTCATCAGCTCAAAAACTATCACACCCTCGGTGAATTCCTGGCCGCCTCCAATGCCGACGAGGACGTCAAAGAGCTATGGGAGCATCTGGTCTGTTCGAACTTCTTTATTTCGCCCGAGGATGCGCGCAAGGTTTCCGGCGCGGTGATCAGCGAATACTATCACAACCTGTTCCTGTCCAATCGCCCGGTCAATTATATATTGGGCAGCTGGGCCGTTATTACCAATCAGCTCCGTCAAAAAATGGAGTCGACAGGCCGCTGGGAAATCGCCCTGCAGGAAGGCGTGGAGGAAATCCGCTATGCCGACCGCAAGTATGTGCTGAAAACCAAAACCCGCGAAATGACGTTTGATCGCGTTATTTTTGCCATGCCGGTCCAGCAGGTCGTCAAGCTGCTCCGCGGGACGGCATGGGAGCCGTTCATGGCCGATTATGAAGACAATTCGGCCACCGAGGTCATGGTGTACGACGTCGGTCTGGAGCGTGTTGTCGCGCGTCCGTTCAGTTACATTAGCGAGATGGCCAACAAAATGTTCATCAGCGATGTTTCCGCCACAGACCATACCCTGGTGCCGGAAGGCGGACAATTGCTGCAGGGCATCGCGTATCTGAAGGACGACTTCGAGAGCGAGGATGAGCGCAAGGCGTATCTGGATACGAAAACGAAGCAGATGGAAGCCATGTTCGATCAATATTATCCCGGCTGGCGCGACTGTACTGCGGTGAAACGGGTGTCCAAGAAAGCGATGGTATCCAGCGTGAAAAACGTCGTCACCAACAAGCTGCTGCCCTGCCGGATAGAGAACGTGCCGTTCTATTTCTGCGGCGATGGCTGCGAAGGCAAAGGCGAGCTGGCGGAACGCGCATTTTCCAGCGGGCGCAGCGTAGCCCAGATGCTGCTAGAGGAGCTGAAAACAGCGGTCGGCAGCGGCGTGTAGGCAAACGCAAGCGTCACATTCATAGCTTAAACAAACAGGAGTAAGAACGCGGGGACGCCGCCGTTCCTACTCCTGTTTGTTTAAAGTTTGGGGCTTGTTCCGATCTCTGCCGGCTTATCTTTTCCTTCTATCCATATGGAATGCGGTGCCTACTTCTGCTTCAGCAGCAAATACAGGAAGTACGGCGCCCCGACACCCGCAACAACAATACCGGCCGGAATCTCCACCGGCTGGACAATGATACGGCCGATAGTGTCCGCCGCGAGCACCAGGATGGAGCCGATGAACGCAGAGGCCGGAAGCGCCAGCCGGTAGTTGGCTCCTGCAACGCGGCGGGCGATATGAGGACCAAGCAGGCCGACGAATCCGATGCTGCCTGCGACAGCGACACAGCTTCCCGCCAGGCCTACTGCCGCTGTCATCAGCTTCAGCCGCTCCCGCTGGACTCCGACGCCGATACCGGCCGCCACTTCTTCCCCCAAATTCAACAAATTGAGCCTTCCGGCTTTAAAAATGGCATAGGGCACAAGCACAGCCACCCAAGCCAGCGCCGCCAGCACATAGCTCCAATTTGTGCCCCATACGCTTCCAGATAGCCATATTTTTACAAATTCATAGTTATAGGCGTTCATCCGGTAGGTCAGAAACAGCATGGCGGCGCTGATGCCCGCCCCCGCAGCAATGCCGACCAGCACCAGCCGGACCGGCGATATTTTCCCCTGCTTGTACGCCAATATAAACACAAATGCGGCGGCGGCTGCCGCGCCCAGGAAAGCTGCAAGAGGAAGCGCGAAGACGGGAGCATATTGAATTTTCCCATAAAAAAGCACGATGTACAGCACCACCGCCAGCCCCGCCCCCGCGTTGATGCCAAGAATTCCGGGGTCTGCCAGCGCATTCTGCGATACTCCCTGCAAAATCGAGCCCGCCACGGCAAAGCCGGCCCCGACCAGCACGGACAGTACGATCCGGGGCAGCCGGATGTCATACAAAACGATAGCCGATTCCTTCGTCCCGCCGCCCAGTAAGGTCCGAATCACCTCTAGCGGATCGAGCCGGATTAAACCGGAGTTCAAGCTGACCAGCATCATCGCGACAACAAGACCCGTCAGGATGATGAACAACCGGACATTCCGGGCTGCCGTCCGGGGCTTTCCGTCATTTACGTCCGGCTTCATAGGCTTCCTCTCCCTTCTTTTCTAGCCAGATACAAGAAGAACGGGACACCGAGCAAGGCGGTTATAATGCCGACAGGCGTTTCCTGGGGCGGATTCACCATCCGGGAGACAGTATCCGCCATAAGCAGGAGCCACCCGCCCAGCAGCGCCGAGCACGGAATGACTATGCGGTAATCCACGCCAATCAGAAAGCGGGTCAAATGCGGGATGATGAGGCCGATGAATCCGATTGGACCGGCTACAGCGACAGCGGCCCCCGTCAGAACGAATACGGTCAGCGCGCCGAGCAGCTTCACGCGCTTCACACGCTGCCCCAGACCTGCCGCAACATCCTCGCCCAGAGCAAGCAGCGTAATGCTTCCAGATAAAAAGCCGGCAGCCGCCAGTCCCGAGCAGACCCACGGCAGCACCGTCACCACGTCCACCCATTTCACTCCGGCAAGACCCGCCGCATACCAAAGCATGACATCCTGAGCCAGCCCGTAATAAAGCTGAATGCCGTGAGACATCGCGCCCAGCAAGGCGCTGACAGCCGCCCCGGCCAATGCCAGCTTCACATGTGCACGCGGACCGGCCGAGCTTAATGAGGCCAATGTTCCGGCGCCATACACAAGAAGCGTTGCCGCAGCTGCCCCGGCAAGCGAGACCGCAATTACTTGGTGGTACGACAAAAAAGGCCAAAATGCGAATGCCGCCACCACTGCGAAGCTGGAGCCCGCAGATACGCCCATGATGCTTGGACTGGCCAGCGGATTCCGGGTCATTCCCTGCATAATCGCTCCGGCGGCGGCCAAGCTGCCACCGACCAGCAGCGCAAGGATCGCCCGGGGCAGCCGCACCGAAAGCACCGTATAGTGCTGCACGGATCCGGCATCATAGCGCACAAACGCATCCAGCACCGTCTGCAGGCTAATATTAGCGGACCCTGTTGCAATGGACAGCAGTGTCCCTGCGACAATCCCCGCTGCAAGCAGCCCAATAAAAAAAGAAGGGCTCAGCCTTCTTTTTTTATGCACCGCTCCGGGCACTTGTGAGCCTCGTTCCAGACGGCGGCTCATTGACCCAGCAGTTCCTTTTGAATCTCGTCGACAAAAATGTTATGCATTACCAGACCGAAGCCGGTTTTCGTTGCGCGCAGCGGCTTTTTGTAAACATGGTTGTTTTGAACGGCCTTCAGGCTTTTCCAAATCGGCGTTTCCAAGGCTTCGTTCAGCTTGTCCGCATAGTCGGGCACGTTCACATCCAGCAGGAAGATGTAGTCCGGATTAATCTCCGGCAGCTTCTCCAGCGCAAGCTTGATTTCGCCCTCTTCCTCCGGCAGACCTGCAGGATATTTCAGCCCCAGCTGCTCATAGGCGATCTTGCCGAGAGAGCTTTTGCTGCCCATTACGCGTGTATCCTTATCCGTTACCTTGAAAAAGACAACCGTCTCATTGCCAAGCTTGGCTGTCAGCTTCTCCTTAAGCCCCTTCGTCTTGGCGTCAAATTCCTTCAGCTTGGCTTCGGCCAAATCCTGCTTGCCTACAGCTTCAGCAACCTTTTTGTAAATCAGGGTCCAATCCTGCTCCATTTCCTTGTTGGCGTACACAATGGTCGGCGCCATTTTGGACAATGCCTCATAAGGCTTGGAGTGGTTCTTCTCCTCGCCCAAAATCAAATCCGGCTTCAGCTGAAGCACCTTCTCCAAATTGGGGGATGCGGATTGGCCTACGGATTCCGTCCCTTTGAGCTGCTCGCCGATATAAGGCTCGAAATCCCCCGCTTCGCGAACGACAGACCCGACCGGCTTCATGCCAAGGGATAACAAGTGGTCCGCCAGATGAGGCGTCAGCGTCACAACCCGCTCGACCTTAGCAGGCACGATTGTTTGACCCGCTGCATGTACAATCGTTCTCGGCTTCGCATCGGCCGCCGGGGACGGAGTCGCAGCGCCCCCTTCCTGTTTGCCGGCAGGAGTCATGCTTCCTGCTGTGCCGCAGGCGCCGAGCATGAGCGCGGATATAGTAACCATACTTAAAAGCTTGGTGAATCGTTTTGTGACTGACAAAGAGAACACCCTTCCACAGTAGATAATGATAATCATCGTCATTATAGGGGGCATCGCCCTGAGTGTCAATCATTCCTTTACATTTTCTTTACTGGACAGTCAAAAGTTCTACACCTCTAAGAAACCAGCGAATCGCGCTCCACAGCGGTGTTTTCCTGCTTGGATTTAATTATTTTCGTTATAGATAAGTGAGGATTTTGGGCAAACAAGCGAAAAATAGACTTGCGTAAATAAGCGGCGACGCTGGCCTCTGAGACTACGGCATGGGAGGGCGTTCGCAGATAGCGGAAAAACAGCCCCGAGGTGCGGCCTGAAAACTGCAAGGCGACGAGTTGGAGGAGTCCCATCGCAATGCACTGGCACATCACGAATCCCTCGATCGCCTGAATCGTTTTCTGGATGCGCTGCCGGTCTTGCTCGTTCGTTACGGCTTCGAGCGGATGTGCTTCCTCTTTTCTCAAAAACCGGTTCAGCTTCGGCATGGACTTGCTCCAGAAGCGGTAGCCAAAGGCGTAGGTGACCTGTTTCATTTCCCGAAACGCGCACTCGATCTTGAAGCGATAACTGTACAATCGAATGATGTCTGTCGCTTCCAGGCTCAGATCTGTACTGACCAAAATGGAGTAGCGGCCTTTATGTACCACCAGCACAAAGCGCAATTCCTGATACAAGCCCTGGCCCCAAAGCAGATCCAGGCACAGAAATTGAACGGTCTCTTCTTTGCCGTACAGCGGAAGGGTTGTGGTTTGAAAATCGGCAGCGCGAGTCGTGAACAGTTCTTTTAGTTTAACGGCCGAACCTTTTTTCGGCGGGCGACCCCGTCCTGGCTTCTTCGCAGCGGGACGTTCGTAGGCGACTGCGTTTGATTTGGCTTTGGTCACCAGGTGCATGCGGGTTTCGGAAGCAAGGTGGCACGCATTCAGCCGCTCCAAGGCCGGAACGGACAAGAAGTATCGATCCAGGAGCAGCAATGCTTGACCGAAGCCTTTTGCCGCCTCGAAGCCTTGTTCAATCATCTGAATGACATGGGAAGGCGTTTCGCCTGCGCTTGCGGACTTCTTCCAGCCCACAATGGTTTGGATACCGTCTTGTAGATTCATGAACAGGGGCAAGCAGAACCACTTCCGGGAATCGCCGACCAGAATGCCGATGGCGCCGAACAAATGACCAAAGATATAGTCCCCTTTGGAGACATTTTCGGATTCCTGATGGAGCTTCTTAACCCCCGGCATCCGGCGGCCTTCCTTGGCTTGTTTCATGCCATCGCCGACAAGGACGACGCGATTCTGAATCACCAGCAGCGGCGCGTGCTGGCGCACGACCTGAAGCCACTTCTGCCGTAGCGACGAGGTGGACCAGGCCGACGAACGAAAAAAGTGGATCAGCGTCTCGTAACAGCGGCTATTTAGTGAGAGATCCCGGATCACCGAAGTGACGCCCAGATGGTCGGAGCGCAGCATAAAGCCAAGGACCAGGACAACGAACCACTCAAAGGTGGCATGTCTGGAAAAGCAGGGACGGAAAGGTTGTAAAAGGTTATTTAAGTATTTGAGCATAGGTATGGTCAATCGCTTGGAAATAGGGTAAACTGCTTCTTGTAACCCACTCGGCGATCCTTCCTTTTAGTGTGAGAACTTAAGGATACCAGACCATTGCCTGATTGGGTTATTTTTCTATGTTACGATTTTTTAATAAGAACTTTTGACTGTCCAGTTCTTTACAATAGCATCAAATTAAATTTGCCCGGTGAAAATCAACCGGCAGGCCCAGCTTCCTTGTATTCAGAAGATGATGCGGGTCATCTGCATTTTTAATCGCCCACAGCTTGTCGTGCGGATAAGAGCGGCCGCCGTCCTCCAGCTTCCATTTGTGAGGATTGGCCATGCCTACACCGTGCTTCGCGTAGCAGTCTATCAGACCTCCAAGCGCCTCATTTCCTTCATAGGGAAACAGCGGAAGGCCGGAAATGAGCAGGCTGCCATTTTTTCTGTTAAATTCCAGATGCGTTGCCACGCCGGGAAAAGCGGCCTTCACGCTGCGGATCTGCTCAAGGAAAGCCTCCCGCTGAAATGAAACCTGCAAATAGGTCAGGGACGGATCGCTTTTTATCGCCCACAGGGTCGTGTGGTTAAAGGAGAAATCGGAGATGCCCTGCCCCCGGTGATACTTCCCGGCGTCAATCCTGACCGTGACCTCGCCCTGATGAGCGTGTACTTTCTCCAGAAGCAGCTTCTCGCAGCGTTCATCCATTTCCAGCAGCACAGCCGCACGCCCTGCCGGGAGCTTGAACGGGGTGAAATAAGAAGGAATCGGCCATTCATGACATGAAACGAGCCGCTTCGTCAGCTCCCCGTCCTCGGCTGCTTCAAGCGCAAACCGCGCCGCCGCTTCAAACTCGGCAAAGGTGACGATCCACTGCATCCATTCCACCCGCGGGACGATGGAAATTTCCACCTCGGACAAAACCCCGATGGTTCCGTAGGTGTGAATGTAAGGAACCGCCTTCTCCCCCTCAACCAGCAGCGTCCTGGGCTTCTGCTCCAGCGTTTTGACCGACAAGGACCGGACCAGACCATCCCAAATGGTCCCCCACCGAATGGAACCAATCCCGGCAAAGCCCCCGCTCAAATAGCCGCCAATCGTAGCGGTCAAATATGTGGAAGGGTATATGCGCAGCTCCTGTCCGGTTTTGCGTGCTTCCGCCTCCATTTTCCCCAGCTTGGCTCCCGCTTGAACGCGCATATAGCCGTCCCCGATTTCTACTATCCGGTCCAGCTTGACCAAATTCAAAACGATGCCGCCGTCCATCGGAATGCACTGTCCGTAGTTCCCCGTGCCGTTGCCGCGAATGGTAACCGGAATCCGCTTTTCGGCCGCAAAGGAAAGAATAGCCTCCAGCTCCTGCTCATCTCGGGGAGTCGCAATGCAATCAGCAAGGCTTCCCTTCAGTTCATGCTTCAAAATCGGTGAAAAATAATGATAGTCCGATGAATATTTATCTACTGCCTTGGCATCCCATGCCGCCACACCGGCTCCCACACTGCTTTCCAGCTCTGCAATCCATGCCGCTTGCTCCATTTGGAGTTCCCCCTTGTTTTCATCCGGATGATGGCTATTTGCTTCATTTAGCGAGAAATTGGCCCTGTGCGCTTCCTTAATGTAAGTATTTATGACATTATTATAACGATATGCTTTGGTTTCGTCAATGAATATGTGTTATATAATATAACATAAACGGCTATGGACTGCGTTTACTCTGATTGAAACTATCCTTAACCTTACATGAAAATCAAATATTCTATAATTATATAACATATATATTACACATTCGTATCGGAGAATTACTCTTTTCATGGTCATTGATTATCATTGCCTCCCCAAGCCGAGGCACAACGCCAACCCTGCTTCCCCTGCCATACCTAAAATCAACGCAGCGGCGACCGGAGCATAAGCAAAATAAAGCCTTACCCCGATAAAGCATCGGGATAAGGCATCGGGATATGGCTGTTTGGGCCAGCTATGAACGAGGTCATTCGCCGTCCATTTGTTTATGCATGTCATTGCTCGCCGTCATGCAACGCCACCCTGCACCGCCGGGGGCTGCTCGCAGCGGAAAAAGACGCAGCAGTATGCCCTCGCCATCCTGCAGCACGCACCGCACACCGGAGCCCGGAGCTGCTTGCACTTCGAAAAAAAACCGCGCAGAGCTTGCCCTTTCCGCACCGCGCGCAGCTCCCAGCGCGCGGTGTTTCGCCGCATGACGGCGGTCGGTCGACCACATGTCGCCACACAGCACTAACCGCAAGCCGGGAGCTTTGCACGGCGCAAAATTTTGTGCAGACTACATCGTCAAGTAAATGGCAAGCAGTGTGAATAACGATAATGTCAATATATCATTATTCGGATTGTAAGCATACGGATACCCCGGAAAAAACGGGGCCCGGTACGGCTGCGGCCGCATTTTCATATACACATACTCGCTGTCTACACCAACTATGATACCATCAAACAAATGCCCGTAACTCGTATGCACCCGAACAGGGCGGTGCATGTACATTCTGCTCAACGCATAAGCCTGTTCCTTGACCACTTGCTTCTCAGCCTCCTTCATGCCGTTACATGATAGGATATGGTCAACTACCCGGCCAGGTATAGGCTATGGCCGTCCCGCTGCAAAAAAAGCAAGTGCATCCGCCCGCCTCTTGTCCGGTGCCGCCGATCCCGTCAGCTCCTGGACATTACTTGGATGCCGTAATTTCAACCGTACGGGTCGATTTGTCGTAGGACACCTGTCCTCCGAAAGCCTCGCCCACAAATCGGACCGGAGCCATGGTAAACCCATTTATGAGCTGCGCCGGCTGCTCCAGGGTACTGCTTTGGCCGTTTTTCCGCACAACCGTTTCCCCAATGGACAGCTTGATCTCCGTTCCGCTTTTCCTGCCTGATGCCGTTTGAGTGTCTGCATCCCAATCAACGGAGGCCCCCATGGCCTCGAATATGGCCCGCAGCGGGGCAAGCGTATTGCCTTCAACAATTACCGGCGGCTGCTCGAAGCGCTGCAGCTTGCCGTCAATCGAAACCGACACCTGCGAGCTAATCCCGAACACACGTCTTGCCGCCGCATTTCCGGAGTCGTCATAGACGATCGCCTCCAGTACGGAGCCCTCCGGTACCTGCCCCGCGGTCAACGTTACATCAAACGGCGCCTTGCGCGCCTCAGCAATGACCTCGCCGTTGAGCACATAATCGATCCTGCTGATTCCGACCCCCGGGTGCTTCGCAAACGGGACGATGCGGGCCTTCCGCGCGAAGGCCCCATTCTCCTCCAGCGGCGTATAGCCGATGCCGTCCGCCGGTCTGGCCCCCTGCTGCACACTGCTCAGAAAGTAAGGACTTGCAATCATCCGCTTGTACAAATCAAACATCTCGGGATTGTCGCTCAGCAGGTAATCGTTCCTGGATTCCCGATCCTGTAAATCGACGTTGAAATACGTAATGGCCTTCAGGCGCGGATACTTCTTCGGCATCACTTCATACAGCCGCTGCAGGTTCAGCAGCGCCCAATCGGTGACGGATTGTCCTGCCGCATGGGCATAATGGGATACCGCCGTTTCACTAATCATAAGCGGCTTGCGGTCGGCATACAGCCGGTACAGCTCGTCCAGCCGCTCCACCGGACTGGTGGCCAGCATCGGAAGAGACGGGTCGCCGTTCTCATAAGGCTCCGTATACAGGCTAATGCCGACCCAATCTACGTATTCATCACCGGGATAATACGGGTCCATGGAATATTTGGGCACATCGTTCGGGCTCCACACCATGGCTACATTCGGCGCTTCCTCCGCCATAATGTCATGCACAAGCCGGAATTTCTCAATAAATTTGTCCGGATCGCCTGACCAAACCGTCCAATTGCCGTTCATCTCACAGGCAAAGCGCAGAAAAATAGGAATTCCCGCCGCCTTGGCATCTCTTGCCCACTGCCTGATATGCTCTCCGTCCACAACAGCATCCAAGCCCTGGCGCGGCTCCAGCGCAATTTGCAGCGCTCCGCCCGCTTCTTTGGCCCGGACAGCATATTGCCCGGGAAATTTATTTTCAAGTCCGGAGTAAGCCAAATAGATGGCATGATTTTTCCCGTAAATGTCTTTGGATTTGACGAAGTTGTTGTTCATCGCCGGGTCCTGCTCCGAATAAATACCGATATATGCCCCGTAGGCCGGTTCATATTTGGCCAGCTGGCCGCTGGCGGAGGAAGCTCTTCGGACAGATGCCTGCTCATCCCCGCTGGATATATACAGGTCGAGTGTGGTCCGCAGCTGATCGGCCCGCATCACGTCTATAGCTCCCCAATCCTTGCCCAGCTGCCGCCAATAATAATCCTCCAGCTCATAATAATAGATCGCCTGCTCGTACTGATTCGCGGCATCGAAATATTCATTGAGCCGGCCGCAGTAAATCGCCGCGCTTTCCCAATCTCCTCCTGCGGAGAACCGGTCAACCAGCTCCCTCCAAATCGGCACCGCCGCTGCAGCATCGCCGCGATCTACCGCCGCCTGCGCGCGCTGCGCGGTAATCCAGATATTCTCCTCCGCCGAAGCCGGCGCAGGGGCGAAGGACTGCAGCAATCCTGCGCACAGCACCACCGCGCTAAGGATGCAGGCTGCTTTTTTGCTTGCTCTGCCAGCTGCAAGACGTTTGGCAGCATGAAGGAATGAATGGCTCGTAATCAAATAAGGAACCCCTTTCGGAACGCTGTAGATTTTTGTCGCAAAATATATTTTTATAGAATCAGTTTTGAAAGTATTATATACTACTAAAAACAGAGGAAGTAGTTTTTTTCTGGAAAAATCGCTGCCAATACTTAGCTGCCGAGGTGCATGAAATGATTTTAAGGCCGACGCGGCTTTTTGCCGCCTGTCATTTGTTCCTGCCGGCCGTACTGCTTCTGTTTTTTTTCGCCGGTACCCGACAGCCTGTTTTACTATTGCTCACAGCGGTCAGCCTTGGCTGGACCATCCTGCTGATGAGCGCGGCTCAGCAACAGCCTGCTGTCAAATACCGTATGGAAGAACGCTCCGCCTGGCCGTTATGGGTCTCCGATTTTTTTCTATTGGCGCTTGTTTTTGTCATTCCCGATTGGTCGACCGCCCCGACAAGCCCGGTCTGGATCGTTATTTTCCTGTTACCTTTTTATGTGTCGGAGCTAGGCCCAAGGCAGGCGGGCTGGTATTTCCTGCTGTCCCTTGGCGATGTGATGCTGTACCATCTCACCCAGCCCAGCACCGGTTTTTTTACCGGACAGACGCTGATGCTGGCTGTTGGCATGCTGATGTGCATCGTGTTTTTGGGGCAAAATTTTTCCTTAATGAAACGAATGGCGCTCTACGATCATCTGACCTCCCTGCCCAACCGCGAGCAGTACCGCCAGCAGCTGGACCATGCGCTGGAACGCCTTCGACGGAAGCGGGGGAAGCTGGCCGTTATTTTTGTCGATTTGGACCAATTCAAATATGTGAACGACACAATGGGCCACACCGCCGGGGACAAGCTGCTTAAACAAGTATCCCATCGGCTCAAGCAGGCGATTCCCGGCAAAGCCATCCTGGCACGTATGGGCGGGGACGAATTCACCATTATCCTGCCCGGTATAGATGATCAATCCGATGCGGCCCGCACGGCCGAAGCACTCATACACGAGCTCCAGGAACCGGTTCAGGTAGAGGGGCAGGATATTTATGTCACGTGCAGCATCGGCATCGCCCTGTGCCCTCAGGACGGCACAACCTCCCATGAGCTGCTCAAGCATGCGGATGCCGCTTTGTATAAAGCCAAAGAAGCCGGACGAAACAATTATCAGTTCTACACCAAGGTTACCGGAACGCTCAATATCGAGCGTATTACGATGGAAACGATGCTGCGCAAAGCCATTGAAAAAAAAGAATTCGTCGTGTACTACCAGCCGCGCGTGGATTCCATGACGGAGCAAATCGTTTGTGTAGAGGCGCTCGCCCGCTGGGTTCATCCCGAGCAGGGACTCATTATGCCGAACGATTTCATTCCACTCGCTGAGGAAACCGGACTCATTATCCCGATTGGCGAACTGATTTTGAAAGCCGCTTGCGAGCAGGTATGCAAATGGGAAAAAATGGGCCTCCCACCCCTTCGAGTAAGCGTGAATTTATCGCCACGCCAGTTCCAGCAGCAGAATTTGCCGGAAATGATTGAGAACGTCCTGCATAAGAGCGGGCTAAAGCCCCATCGGCTGGAGCTGGAAATTACCGAAGGCGCGGCAATGCACAACATTCACTTGAACATCCTGATGCTCAACATGCTGAAGGAAACCGGCGTCAGTATTTCCATTGACGATTTCGGAACCGGCTATTCCTCCCTAAGCTACTTGAAGAAGCTGCCTATCGATGCGCTCAAAATCGACCGTTCCTTTGTCAGCGGCCTGTCCCAGAAGGATTCCGACGATGTGGCGATCGTATCGGCCATTGTCGCCTTGGCGAGCCACCTGAAGCTGAGGGTCACCGCCGAAGGGGTCGAAACCCAGCGCCAGTTCATGCTGCTTCAGGAAATCGGGTGTAACGAGATTCAGGGTTATTTGTTCGGCAAACCAATGCCTGCGGAAACGATTGAAAAATGGATGGAGCTGCAGTTAAGCGGCGAAAACCTTATTCTATAGCACACCGAAACGCTATTTCTCGACGGCGGTTTCATCGCCTGTCACCGCATGACGCTCGCTGACCAGCCCTGCATGTGGTCCAGCCGATCGCCGTCAGCTAAATACCGCCCACTTCGTGCTGCGTGCTTCGTGCAGTGCGAAAGAGGCGCAGGCGGAATGAGGCCGGGTACTTTGTTTGTCCCTCATCCCCCTTAAACGAAGAAGCTTCCAGACCTCGATTTGATATGCCGCCTTCCAGCAAACTAGTTTAGGCCATAAACCGGTTAACTCGAAGAGACGCATCTCGTTCAAGGGGATGGAAGCTTCTTTTTTTGCGAGGATGTTGTCACCCGGAGCAGCAGGTTGGATCGCTGTACCCTGTAGATTGGCTTTTCGATAGACTAGTGCTTGATTCCGCAAAAGTTCCAACGGTAATAGGGCAATCTTACCAAGGGTTATGTTACACTTGATGAACATA